>JALVJU010000429.1 GCA_027034005.1 Marinilabiliaceae bacterium | reverse complement strand
TGAACGTCTCACGGACCTCGGGATTTACCACAAGGTCAACATACCGCTGGCGATATCGCATCTCCGGATCGGAAAACGCATCGTAAACTTTGCCGTCTTTCTCCTTAACTATTGGCAGCGGACGTAATGACTTACTAAGCACGGTCAGCTCTTTCACGTGAACGGTGATCTCGCCCATCTGCGTTTTAAACACAAAACCTTTCACTCCGATAAAATCACCGATATCAAGGAGTTTCTTGAACACGATGTTGTACATGGTTTTATCCTCACTGGGGCATATCTCGTCCCGGGCAATGTATATCTGGATACGGCCTTTTGAATCCTGCAGCTCGGCAAAAGAGGCCTTACCCATTATCCTGCGCGACATTATCCTTCCGGCAATTACAACATCCTGAAGGTTGTTCTCCTCCTCGTTGAATTGCTCTTTTATTTCTTTTGAGTAATGTGTTGTCTTATATTCGTTGGCAGGGTAGGGGTTGATGCCCAGTTTCCGTAACTCCTGCAGACTGTTCCTTCTGATGATCTCCTGTTCGCTTAACTCTAAATAGTTCATTCCGTATGTTTTTTCAGGCAACAGCTTGTTGCCTTGTACTGTGATGGTTCTTGAAAAATCGGTGCAAAGATAATAAAAACAAAGAAAAGAATACAGGCCGCCATTGACAGGTTTGGTAGACAGGGAATAAATCACATCAAATGGTTTTCCGGGAAATAAGGTTTAATAAATAAGCTATACGAAGGTTGATTGGAAAATAAGATTTTCTCCAGTGAAAATAAAAACCTTTGTTTTTCAAAAAACCTTAAAATGGAGGATGAAAAATTAAAACAATCTTATTACCTCATTAAAGTTTGCGATAAATGCCGGGTCAAGAAAGAACATTTATTTTAAGGTCGTAACGAGACTTTTTGCATTAAATTAAAACTGAATTTTAAATGTTGTATCCAGGGCTTTAACAAAACAGCGGAGATACAATTAATAACCTGACACATTCACAATATCCCATCTTGGGATATTGTGAATGTTTTTTGTATATTTGCAATATGAGAATTATTGCTTTTAGAACATTAAGAGAGTTTTTCGAAAAACCTGAATACTCAGATTCTGAAGTGTCATTAAGGGCTTGGTATCACGATATCAAAACAGCAGATTGGAGAAGCTCAAATGAATTAAAGAGTCAATATAAAAATGCAAGTATTGTCGGTGAAGGGAGAGTAGTTTTTAATATTAAAGGCAATAATTATAGATTAGTAGTTGCAATTGATTATGAGTTCCAGGTGGTTTTCATAAGATATATTGGAACACATAAACAATATGATAAAATTGATGCAAAAACGATTTGATTATGGAAATACGGCCAATTAAAACAGAACAAGATTATAATTCTGCCCTAAGAAGAATTGAAGAATTGTGGGGAGCAAAAAAGGACACACCGGAGGGAGATGAACTTGATTTGTTGGTGACCTTGGTTGAGGCCTATGAAATGAAACATTATCCAATTGCTCCACCTGATCCGGTTGATGCTATAAAGTTTCGTATGGAGCAAATGGGCTTGACAAATTCGGATATGGTAAAATATCTAGGAAGCCAAAGTCGTGTAAGTGAGATTTTAAATAAAAAAAGAAAGCTTACACTAAAAATGATAAAATCACTTTACAAAGGATTAAAAATACCCGCAGACATCCTGTTGGCATGATTGAAAAAACTAAACATTTTAGAATTTGGGGTGTATAAATATTGGGGATACGACCGTGATTTGCTCCCCCCAATATTTTTTCACATCAGGAAGGCCAGCATTATACCTGCTGCCACTGCTGAACCGATAACCCCCGATACGTTCGGTGCCATGGCATGCATGAGAAGGTGGTTTGTCGGATCGCATTTAAGCCCTTCGTTCTGGACCACACGTGCCGAGTCGGGCACTGCTGAAACACCTGCAGCACCGATCAGCGGATTTATTTTGTTGTCCCCTTTTAGGAACAGGTTCATTATCCGGGCAAATATCAAGCCTCCTGCTGTGGCGATGACGAAAGATATGGCGCCAAGAATAAATATCTTGATGGAGTCAGGTGAGAGGAATCCTTTGTTTATCAGTTCACCTGTTTCAGGATCGGTAATCATGCGAACTGCCTGGGTAGAAGCACCTACAGTTACTCCGAGAAGAATTGTGACTATATTTATCATTGAGTTCCTGGCGGTATCTGCAAGACGCTCTGTCACCCCGGACTCTTTCAGCAGGTTGCCGAAAAAGAGCATTCCAAGCAAGGGCAAGGCTGACGGAGAGATGAAAGTCGTGAGCAGAAGCCCGATTATGGGAAAAAGTATTTTTTCCTGTTTTGAAACGGCACGAGGTGGCTTCATCTTTATCAGCCTCTCTTTTTTTGGAACAAGAAGCCGCATGATGGGAGGTTGTATCACTGGTACCAGGGCCATGTAGGAGTATGCAGCAATGGCAATGGCCCCCATAAGGTGAGGCGCCAGTTTGGATGATAGGAAAATGGCTGTAGGGCCGTCAGCTCCGCCAATGATGGCAATGGCTCCCGATTCGGCAGGCATAAAGCCAAGTATGGCAGCTCCCCAGAATGTAGCAAAGATGCCCACCTGTGCTGCCGCTCCCAGTATCATCAGTTTCGGATTGGATATGAGCGAGGAGAAATCCGTCATGGCCCCAATGCCGAGGAATATCAGAGGCGGATAGATACCCTGCTGTACACCGAAGTAAAGATAGTTAAGTACGGAACCCTCCTCGTACAGGCCTATCTTGTTGCCCGCCAGGAAAGGCACGTTCCCGATCAAAATTCCCACACCAATGGGGATAAGCAGCAGGGGCTCATAATCGTACCTGATGGCAAGGAAAATGAAGAACAACCCGACGGCTATCATGATGAAATTTGTGTAGTGGGCATTGGCAAATCCCGTGAAATTCCAGAACCGTTCCAGTCCTTCCATAGCTTTCCCGAAGATGTCGGGCTGAATACTGCCTGTAGTTGAAGCCAGGGTGTCTGCTCCTGACAGAAGAAAAAAGAAGAAAAACAGTATCAGCGGTAGTTTAAAGCTCTTTATCATAATAATAATTTTATTGTCTGTTCTTATGCGGTAAACGAGAGTAACTTACTTCATGATGATCAGTACGTCATCCTGCAATACGGCCTGTCCGGCACTTACTTTTATCTCTTTGATGGTCGCATCCTTTTCGGCCAGGACGTTATTCTCCATTTTCATGGCTTCCATAACAAGGAGTACATCGCCTTTTTTAACACTGTCGCCAACTGACACATTGATCTTCATGATGTTTCCGGGCAGGGGCGACTTTACAATGTTGCCCTTTTCAGACCTTTGTATGAGCCCTTCACCCGGCTTTCGTTTCACTTCATGGCGCACAAGCTTAGGAGTCTTGGCTTTTTTCACATCTCTGTGTATCTCGACCTCGAACGGGGTCCCGTTAACTTCAAGCGTGGCTATGTTGTCTTCAAAGTCTTTTAAATGAACTTTATATTTGTTTCCCCTTATGGTAAATTCAAACTTTCTCATAACTTTTAATTTTTAATATCTGTGTTGATACCGGGATTTGTCATCTCGGAAAATTCAGATTATTCATGCCGTAGAGTTTCGAACTCCACGGGGAATAACGTCTCTTCACCTCTTTAATGGTAATTATGTTACTCTCTTCTTCATGCACTTCGTTGAAATAGAGATACAGTGCCATCGAAATGGCTGCATTCATTTCGTCGGTAAGTATCATCTCTTTGTCACCGACACTTTTATGGTTATACCGGTCTTTTTTTCGCAATGCCCTTTGGGTTGACCATAAAATTATTTTTGGGACCAAAAGAAATATCAAAACTAAAAAGATCAGTGCTACAAAAACTATCAGCCATCCGAGTATGGTTATCGTCCATATTTCGTTATTCACAAAAGCAGGTATCATCGCATAATTTTTTTAAAGTGGAATATTCGAATGTTTCTTGGGCGGGTTGGTCAATTTCTTTGTTTGCAGGGTTTGAAAAGCCCTGATAACCCTGAAGCGTGTGTTGCGCGGTTCAATAACATCATCGATGTACCCGAACGAAGCGGCCTGGTACGGGTTTGCAAAAGCCTTCTCGTACTCTTCCGACTTTTTAGCAACAAACTCATCCCGCTCCTTGTCGTCTTTAATGTTTCTGATGCTCTTGCTTTCAAGCACCTCGATAGCTCCCTTGGCGCCCATAACGGCTATTTCGGCCGAAGGCCATGCATAGTTGAAATCACCCCTGAGCTGCTTGCACGACATCACATCGTGGGCCCCACCATACGATTTTCGCAGGGTGACAGTCACCTTGGGTACCGTGGCCTCTCCGTAGGCAAACATCAGCTTGGCGCCGTGGATGATTATTCCTGCATACTCCTGGCCCGAGCCGGGAAGGAATCCGGGAACGTCAACAAAGGTAAGGATGGGGATGTTGAAAGCATCGCACATCTGTACGAACCTGGCTGCTTTACGCGATGCATCGCAGTCAAGCACTCCTGCAAGGTAATTTGGTTGATTGGCAACAACACCTATTGACATGCCACCGAGACGGCAGAACCCGGTCACGATATTTTTAGCATAGTTACGGTGTACTTCAAGGAACTCGCCCTCATCGGCAATGGTGAATATCACATCTTTGATGTTGTAAGGCAGGTTGGGATTGTCAGGTACAATATCGTTAAGTTCGTCATCTACCCTGTCGATGGAATCAGAAGTCTCCATCAGCGGGGGCTCTTCAAGATTGTTTTGCGGCAGGTAAGATATTAGTTTACGTATCAGCAGAAGGCCTTCCTGTTCATCCTCTACCTTGAAATGAGCAACCCCGGATTTTGATGCATGGACATCGGCGCCGCCAAGGTTCTCTACCGAAATTTCCTCACCGGTTACCGTCTTAACGACCTTTGGCCCTGTAACGAACATGTAGGAAGTATCCTCGGTCATCATGACAAAATCGGTGAGGGCAGGAGAGTAAACAGCTCCTCCGGCACAAGGTCCGAAAATGGCTGATATCTGGGGGATAACACCTGAGGCAAGAATATTGCGCTCGAAGATCTCGGCATACCCTGCAAGAGAGGTCACGCCTTCCTGGATACGGGCGCCCCCCGAGTCGTTGATGCCAATCACCGGCGCTCCCACTTTCATGGCCATATCCATGATCTTACAGATCTTCTGTGCCATGGTTTCTGAAAGAGATCCGCCGAAGACGGTGAAATCCTGTGCATAAACATACACAACACGTCCGTCGATGGTTCCGTGGCCTGTCACAACTCCGTCGCCCGGAACCTTGTACTGTTCCATTTTGAAATTGATGCAGCGATGCGTAACGAACATATCCAGTTCCTCGAACGAACCTTCGTCAAGCAGCAGCTCGATACGTTCACGGGCGGTCATTTTACCCTGACTGTGCTGCTTTTCAATGCGGGCCTCCCCGCCGCCAAGTCTTGCTTTGGAACGGCGGTCGATGAGGTCAATTAATTTTTCCCTTGTTGACATATCAATTATTTTTTAGGGTCTTCACACAATTCTGTTAATACTCCGAAGGTTGACTTTGGATGCAGGAACCCGATGTTAAGTCCTTCGGCTCCTTTTCGTGGAGTCCTGTCTATCAGTCTCACACCTTTTTCTTCAAGTTCGGGTAATGCATCCTTAAGGTTATCGACCGCAAATGCAATGTGATGGATGCCCTGCCCTTTTTTATCGATAAATTTTCCTATCGGCCCTTCCGGGTCAGTGGATTCGAGCAGTTCAATCTTTGTCTGTCCCACCATGAAAAAGGCGGTTTTCACCTTTTGGTCTTTTACCTCTTCAACGGCATAGCATTTCATGCCGAGTACTTCTTCATAGAAACTTATCGCTTCATCAAGGTTTGAAACAGCGATACCTATGTGCTCAATATGTGAAAGCTTCATACTGTATGTGATTAAAATTTTTGCCAAAAGTATCAATTAAAGAACAAAGTCAGCAATGGAGTTCAACAAAAAAATATTGTTTTACAACATATATTTTTACTGTTACTCACACAGTAGTTGTTCGTCATATAAAAAACATTAAAAAGTTTAAGATTTTTTTTAGTATCTCAAATGGCAGTAAAACAAAGAGTTGAGTAGTTACATCTGAATTTGTTTATAAAAAAATTGGTACTATGTGTTGCATAGTACCAAAATAAATATATATATTTGCATAACAAACATCAGGGTGAAGAATAGTATTGTATAAAAAAATAAAGGGAGAATACTTATGAATGTAGAAAATGCAAAAGCACAAATGCGCAAGGGAGTACTTGAGTATTGTATTCTTTCCATACTTTCAGATAAAGATGCCTATGCATCGGATGTTATCAATAAACTGAAAGATGCTAAGATGATTGTGGTGGAAGGCACATTGTACCCGTTGCTTACACGGCTGAAAAATGCCAGACTATTAAGCTACCGATGGGAGGAATCGACACAGGGGCCTCCCAGAAAATACTACGCACTTACCGAACTGGGCAAGGATTTCCTGAAAGAGCTGGATAACTCGTGGAACGAACTGGTAGAGGCTGTACAGACAATTAACCAAACAACAAAAGTGGAGCAAAAATGAAAAAAACAGTAACAATAAATTTAAACGGGCTTGTTTTTTACATTGACGAAGATGCCTATGCCAGGCTGGATGCCTACATGGATAAACTGAAAAGGTGGTTCATGAAAAAAGAGGGTGCTGAAGAGATAATCCTCGATATCGAGAACCGCATAGCTGAATTGTTCGAAGAAAAAGTAAAACCGGGAGTGGGTGTTGTTTCCCTGCCCATGGTTGAAGAGGTGATAAAAGTTATGGGAGAGCCCGAAGAGTTCGATGATCCGGAAGCTGCCTTCGAAAAAGAGACAACGGCAAGCGGAAGCACATACTATAAAGCTCCCAAACGGCTATACCGTGATATCGACGATAGGGTTTTCGGAGGCGTGTGTTCAGGTATTGCAGCATATTTTAATATCGATGTTGTTCTTGTGCGCGTCATCTTCGGAATATTACCGTTCGTGAGTGTAGGTGTGATAATCCCCATTTACATTGTCTTATGGATAGCTGTTCCGCCGGCAGTAACCACTGCACAAAAACTGCAGATGCGCGGCGAACCTATCAACATATCCAATATTGAAAAAACGATAAAAGAGGAGTATGAAGATGTAAAAAAGAGATTCGGCAAGATCAAGGATTCCGATACCTATAAAAAGGGACAGGATTTTTTTAGCAGCATGACCAAAAGAGATAAGAATGTCATGGTCCTCGTGTTGGTACTGCTTGGTACTGCACTGTTGTTTGGCAGCGGACTGCACGTGCCGTTGATAACATCTGGATCATTCATCCCTTCCGGCATGCCAGTTATGGGGCATCCAGGTTTTGTCGTTCCTCACATCTATCTGCCGGGAATTTTAAAAGTGGTCCTGATCCTTGCTTTGATAGCCATTTTCATCAAACCGTTGTTCAAGATACTGCTGTACCTGATACTGATCATACTCGCAGGAGTACTTCTTTTCCCTCTGTTGATATGGATACTGGGAATGTTTGCAATAATTTTTTAATCACAAAAGGCACTGTTTTTAACCATTAACTCAGAAAAATGAACAAAACAATAAATATAAATCTCGGTGGATTTGCGTTTCAGATTGAAGAAGATGCTTATGCTCTTTTGCATTCATACCTGCAAAAGATAGAGTCCAACCTGGGAGACGGCAGTGAAACAAAGGAGATACTGAATGACATTGAGTTCAGGATAGCAGAACTCTTCCGTACCGATGTGAAGACCAATGGCGGTGTTATCACACTGGAGTCGGTTCAGGATATCATAAAACTAGTAGGTGAGCCCGAGGATTTTCTTACCGATGAACCCGGCGAAACCGAAAGAACCGGCGACACCACAGGCGGTACGGTTATGCCTCCGCCAAAGAAGAATTTGTTCCGGGATATCGACCGTAAAGTGTTCAGCGGTGTTTGCAGCGGACTGGCACTTTATCTTAATATTGATCCGGTGATAGTACGGATACTGTTCCTTGTTGGCTTTTACTTCTGGCATCCCACTATACTGCTCTATGTGATCCTTTGGATAGCAATGCCTAAACCCAAGACCCCCGAACAATGGATCGCCATGAAAGGCGGAGCAGATTATTTCAGGCCAGGCAAAAGCAAGCCCAACTATTCCGGAGCTGCAACTAACTACAAAGGAAATGCGTATAGCAAAGATGTTATGGGCAATGTAGTCCATAGCTCCGGCGATGTGCTAGGCACCGTTATCGGGCTTTTGCTCGCGGTACTCAGTTTTATGTCACTAATTTCTCTGGTGTCTTTTTTTATCTTTACCAACAGTTCTCTTGGTGAGATACTTCCCGAAGTGAGGTTCCTGTACGAACTGCCACACAGGATAATGGTTCCCGGCGATATTACTTTGGCCACAATATCCATAATCCTGCTTGCCGGAGTTCCCCTGCTTGTTCTTTTTTATCTCGGCCTTAAACTTGTATTCAAGTTTCCGGAACAGGGAGTTGTCATCGGCCTCATTGCTTTAGCCTTGTGGTTCACCGGACTGGGACTGTTCCTCTATACCGGTGTACATGTGGTAAAGAACTTTAAAAACAGTGCATCCATAACTGAAGAGAAACTGTTGCAGCCCATCTCGTCCGATACTCTTTGCATTAAAACTATCAACAGCTCAGGGGCTGATAAATATGGGACTTTCCTGTTAGATATGAACCAGATCGACCTTTACACCACCGATGAGGGACAACTTCTGATACAAGGCGAGCCAGACATAGTGATAACAAGAGGTGACGAGTTTAAGATTACGGTAAGGAAAAAAGCAAGGGGATACAGTAAGGTAGATGCCAGGAAAAATGCCGGATATACAGAATATTTCTATCAACAGGATGACTCCGTTTTGTTACTCGATAAATATTTCACTTTAGGCGATCAGGCCATGATACGCAAACAGGAGATAAGGGTAACCATACAACTGCCCGATAGTATCAACTACAAGGTAAGTCCTGATCTCAGGTATCTGATCACCGAAGATATCCGGGATGACAATGATATACTGCAGGATAATCTTAGTGCGGAACTCCTTGTAACTGATGCGCCTCAGTATGTACTAAAGAACTATTTTCAATTTTAACAATCTGCAAAGCAGGATAAAATCAGAAACATCATGAAAACTTCAATAATTTTTTTAGCATTTGTTCTTTCGGGGGTTATGCTTTTCGCACAGAGCCCCTCCGACAAGTTTTTTCAGAACATGGACGGAAAAGAAGGGGTTACCATTCTCTCTTTCTCAAAAAGCATGCTCGACTTTGTGAACATGGATCTTGATGACAGCGAGATCACCGGCGACCTGGACAAGATAAAGATAATGATCTACAACGCCTCAGATATCGATAATCCTATGGATTTGCGTAAACAAGCATCTAAATATCTGTCTGGAAGATATAAAGACGTTAAGCCCAGTGATATCGACGAAGATGCGGATGATGACGCAGACGATAATGTTGACATCAGGGTACTGCGTAGTGGTAACAGGGTAAAAGAATGCCATGTGATAATCACTGATGATGATGACATCAAGGATGGCGGACTGATAATCTCTTTTTTCGGTAACTTCAAGGTGGATGATATAAAAGACCTTGCTGAGAAGGCAGAGAAGTATGATTGAATAAAAACGATAAAGTAAGTATTTTCATCTTTAAATCGTTAATGGTTACACTGAGGTGGCTTTTGTTCAAAACCTATTCAGGGGTTTCAGGAATGAGGTGTATGACAAAATCCATGGAATAGAAATGAAGTATAAAAACATCAATATTATTATCGTACCAATCTGTCTAACTGCTACTTTATGTATTTGAACTACATAAGGCAAAAGAAAAAAATCCCTATCAATGACGAAACCAAGCCCCATCGGGGCTTAACATTGGGTGTGCCGGGCATACCATTAAGCTAAAGGGTTAAAGTCCCGAGGGAGCCCTTATGACGGGAATCCCCTAGTCGAAAGCAAGGGTGTCCATC
>JALVJU010000428.1 GCA_027034005.1 Marinilabiliaceae bacterium | reverse complement strand
AATTCAAAATTTCAATTTATCCTCAATACAATATACTTTTGGAGGCAGGTAATAAAGGGAAACGCTTGAATTTTTGAATGAGTATTTACAAAAAATTGTTTTTTCTATCAAAATGATTATACCAGAATAAATACAAAATATACATTTTTAGATAAAATTAATTCTACCGGAGTATTTACTAAAAACCAAATAATATGAAATTTTTTGTCGATACTGCAAATATTGCTCAAATTAAGGAGGCTAAAGATCTTGGTATTCTTGATGGTGTGACCACAAATCCTTCTTTGATGGCAAAGGAAGGCATAAAAGGAAAAAACGGTATTTTCAAGCATTATGCCGAAATTTGTGAGATTGTAGAAGGAGATGTCAGTGCGGAAGTAATATCTACTGACTTTGAAGGAATGATAAAAGAAGCGGAAGAACTTGCTACTATTTCTCCTTTTATAGTCGTTAAAATTCCGATGATTAAAGATGGAATTAAAGCTATCAAATATCTATCTGACAAAGGCATTAAAACGAATTGCACCCTTGTTTTTTCAACAGGTCAAGCTATTTTAGCCGCAAAAGCAGGAGCGACTTACCTTTCTCCGTTTATAGGTAGAATCAATGATATTACTTGGGACGGAATAGAACTGATAAAGGAAATAGCCGAAGTCTATTCTGTTCAAATGTTTGATACGGAAATTCTTGCCGCATCTATACGCAACCCGAGGCAGATAGTGGAATGTGCCAAATATGGTGCAGACGTCGTTACCAGTCCGTTGAATTCCATTTTGGGATTGCTAAGACATCCTTTGACAGATGTTGGACTGGAAAAGTTTTTGGCCGATTATAATAAATCGCAAAAGTAATCTTTAAGTATTGTCTGCACGAAAACACATCAAATTTTACAACATAACAAACTTGACTTGATACTACAACTTTGTACTTGCTCTAAATTCTCCCTGTGTTATTTCAAGTTTGTCATCCGGATTCAAAACACTTACCAAATGACACTCGAACGTACCTTTGAAAATAGTTCCGTTGTCTGCAGTGACATTTATAAATCCCGCATTTCCTCCCGGATTTATATAAGCACCATGCTGCCATTGTAGTACAATGTTTTCATCAATATCATATTTTCCCGTGCCGGTATAATTTGTAATTTGAAATTCAAGGGCATTTTGACCATCCTCGTCCAATCCGACAATTGTCAGAATTTTTTGTGTACTTGAATAACCCGCAACGGCTTTTTTAGCTTCAAAATTCGTTCCGTTTACTTTTGCTTTCATATAAGTATCTCCTGTACCCGGATTGTCTTCATCGTTGTCTTTATTACAAGCTAAGGTTAAAAATGCAAATGCAAATAAAGTTAAAAAAAGAATAGATTTTGTTTTCATAATTGTGTTTTTTTGTTTAGCACAGATTTTCATATCGTAATTAGACCCTAAATCAACAAATACCACCACATAAGCGAACACGCTGATAATCAACATGATACATTGTATCGGCAGAGTAAAAAACCTTTAATATTAGGGGTATATAAATATATTTATGACATTTCTATAAATCACTAAATAGATGGCTAAATATACGACAATGCCGCAAAATACTGTTTATGAGGAATATAAAAATTTTATCAAATTTTATATGAGGTTTTAAGAAATTATGTAACTTTGCATCATATATATAATAAACCCTAAATATATGAATGCTTTTGAATATTTTCAGATGAATTTTCTGGTAAAAAAACGCCAATACGACGCTCTCAGAGAATTCTTCTTTTTGAAACGTCCGGCTAAACAAGTTGCTCATAAGTATGGCTACACCGAATCAGCCTTCTATTCTCTCACCCGGGATTTTAGGAATTTTATAAAACAAGACATGCAAGAAGATTTTTTCTTCAAAAGTAAGCCCAAAGGACGCAAAAAGCGTGCTATTAAAGAATTGGATGATATAATTATCACCCACAGGAAACATAATTTCTCGGTTGAGGAGATCGTTGCAATAACCAATGCAATGGGATATGATGTAACCTATGGTTATGTGTATTCACTTTTGAGAAAAGAAGGGTTTGCCCGATTGCATCGCCGCTCCGAACTAGAGAAAAAAGAAATTGAACCTATTAAAATCAAAGCTCCCGAAACCTGTGCTTTGGAATTTAAACCGGAAAAATTTCATTCCACTTCAACCGGTTTACTTATCTTTTTGCCCATTATTAAAAAATATGGACTAGACAATATCATTGCCAACTCGTCTTATCCTGAAACATCTGTTGTGAACAGGATGTCTTCCATACTGTCATTCGTGGCATTAAAAGCCTCAAACATCAAGCGTTACAGTAAGGACGATTTATGGTGCATGGATCGCGGGATGGGACTTTTTTCCGGCTTAAACGTGTTACCCAAAGCAGCCTGGTTTAGTTCTTATTCTTCACGTGTTACAAGTGATATGAATAGAAGTTTTTTACGAGCATTACATAATATTTGGACAGAGAATAATTTGCTGTCTGATACCTCTAATCTTGATTTTACTACTATTCCTTACTGGGGTAATGATGATCATTTGGAAAACAACTGGAGCGGTAAGCGAAATAAAGCCCTGCCTTCAATGCTAGCTGTTTTGGCACAGGATCCAGATAGCGGAATTATTGATTACGGTCACTGCAATGTTATGCACAATAATGAGCCAGAAGTGGTTTTGGAATATCTTGACTTTTACAAAAGAGATGGTGCCGGAGAACTGAGATATCTGGTTTTCGATAGTAAGTTTACCAGCTACGAAAATCTTTCTAAACTAGATGATGATGGTGTGAATTTTATTACTATCAGACGAAGGGGGAAGAACCTTGTAGAGAGTATAAAAAACAAATCGTTCAAAAAGATACGCATTGAAGCTTCCGGATTGAAAAAGCGCTTACTAAAAGTGGTTGACGAGCGAATCACTTTAAAAGGATATATTGATTTTCAAACAGGTAAAAAGAAGGAAATTAGACAGATAACTATTACAGGAAACGGAAAAATTAAGCCGGGATTTGTTATCTTAAACGACTTTGAAATTCCGGTAGAGAAGGTGGTAAGGAAATATGCGCGCAGATGGTTGGTAGAGAAAGGCATCAGTCAGCAGATTGAGTTTTTTCACCTCAATCGCGTTACTTCTTCTATGGTAATCAAAGTGGATTTTGATTTTGTAATGACAATCCTCACTCACAATCTTTACCGGCTCTTTGCTCTTGAACTTGAGCGTTATTCTCACTTCACTGCTGAAAGAATTTATGAGAAATTTATTGTAAACAAAGGAGATGTTGAAATCAATGAAACTGAAATTGTGGTAATGCTTAAAAAGAAAAGGGATTTGCCTTTGATTTTGGAGACGATGCAACTTTATAAGGAATTCACATACGCATGGCTTGACAATCTACCCCTGTCTTTCCAAGCCTCTTCATCATCATAAATTTTAGGGGTAGTATTTGATATATGAAAATCGGTGATTAAAGGAAAAGGAAATCCAAATACTTCAATAGAATACAAAAATGC
>JALVJU010000427.1 GCA_027034005.1 Marinilabiliaceae bacterium | reverse complement strand
TTTATGGGGGAAATTTAAAAGCTCAGGCACAGAACTGTGGCTTGACACAGGAGATATCGAAACTGCCCGAAAACTTTGGAACAATAGTTTCACTGCTCTTACAACGAACAACACCCTTTTGAACAAAGAGATACAAAAGGGAATATATGATGACCTGATAAAAGGTACCGCCTCTTTTTACACTGGTCTGGATATTCGTAATAAGGTGAAAGAAATAGCTTTTACCCTTAATGCCCTACATGGACTGCGTCTGGTAAAGATCTTCAAAGCAAAAGTCAGCGTTGAACTTCACACTGACCTTGCCCACGATATTGAGGGTATTGAACATTTTGGCACAAAACTATTTAATGTTGATCCGGGGCATTTTATAATCAAAGTACCTTTTACTGCGGAGGGACTTATCGGTGCAAGAAAACTTCACGACAAAGGAATACCTGTCAATTTCACTCTGATGTTCAGCGCCAGACAAAACCTATTGGCTGCATTGATAGCACAACCTGCCTTTTCCAATGTCTTCCTTGGCAGGATAGGTGCATTTCTTCAAAACAATGACCTTGGCAGTTCCCATTTCATCGGAGAGTTCGTAACAAATGAAACGCAAAAGACACTGCTTGCCCTGCGTAAAAACGACAAAACGAAAACCAGGCTGATAGCCGCAAGCATCAGGAGCCGTGAACAGTTGCTTCACCTTAAAGGCACAGATGTGTTCACTATCCCAACATCAGTTGTATCAGAGTATCCCTCCTGCGAAGTACACCTATGAAAATCTTGGAAGGGGTATTGTTTTTGCTTTCGTTGGAGATCGGCTTTTTTCTTCCAGTTTGAGGAAAGGAGTTCTGAGAGCTTACTTGCCTTCTGGCCGGGTATCCTTTGTAGCACATCATGTAGCCATTCAAAAGGTTCCACATCGTTTGTCTTGCAGGTGGCAAAAAACGAGTACATCATGGCAGCACGCTGCGCAGCTTTGTGAGAACCGGCAAACAGGTAGTTCTTCCTTCCCAGTGCCAGGGGGCGGATTTTGTTTTCTATCATGTTGTTATCGATCTCGTACCTCCCGTCATCGAGGTAGCGTTCGAGATTGGGCCAAATGTTGATGGTGTAGCTGATGGCCTTGCCAATTGAACTTTGTGGGGGAACTACCGATACGTTCTGTGCAAGGAACGTTTTTAGCTCTTTCAATATCGGCTTCGACTCTTCAAGACGTACTTGCTTGCGTGCAGCAGGACCTAGTTCTTGCATCCTGCACTCCCGTTCCGTCTTGTACAACTCCTGCATCAGCGTGAGCACATGTTCGGCACGCTTTCTGTCATTGCCAAGTGCCTTCTCAAAATACCTGCGTGCATGGGCCATGCAGCCAAGCAGGGTTATCTCTCCCTTGGTGCGCAACTTTTGATATACTTTATACCCGTCTGTTTGAAGTGTTCCCGTAAAATGTTCCAAGACCTGTTCGGCAGCTTTCCGTTCCCTGCTTTTGTGATACTTGAACAAGACCAACCTTTTTACTGGTGACCGGAAAACCCAGTCGTACCCCTGATGGAGTTTCCCTTTTTTGTTGGGGTCTTGAACGCCTATTGGCGATTCGTCTGCCTGGATATAATCGCTCTTGAGCAGTTCTTTCTCAAGGACGTTGTAAAGGGGATCCAGAAGGTCTGCTACAGCATTGAACCAGCCATTAAATGTAGAATCACTGATATCGATGCCTTGCCTGCTAAATATCTTTATCTGGCGGTAAAAAGGAAGATGGTCAACATACTTCGATACCATGATGTGTGCAAGTAGCCCGGGACCGGCATTGCCCTTGGGAATGGGCAACGTGGGAAGTTCGCCTATCACAACGCCCTCTTCATTTGGCATGGCATACTTGGGCCTTACTATCTTCCTCACGAAAATCCTGGCCGGGTTGTATTCGAGTATCTCAGTAACCTCTTCGCCTATCTTTTTATATCCCTCTTTTACCTCACTTGGCTCTATCACCTCTTCTACCCTGGGAAGGTGTGCGGGAAGTGCCACGCGAACGGGGCGGTTCTTTTTAGATGTCTGTTTAGTGCGGATGTAGGTTATCTCCTCTGTCTGCGGAGCGTTTTTTTCTTCCTCTGTGCCGAACAAAGAAAGTTGCTCGGCACCCGATGTGCCGGAAGGAACGAAACGCTCTCTTTTACTGCCAAAAACAAGCCTGCGGAGCTCGGCCAACTGTTGCTTCAGGTATTCATGCTCGGCAAGTAGCTTATCGTACTTTTCCCGGGGCACGAACTCCTCCGTAACAACTGTGTTTTCGGCTTCTTTAATCATGCTTAAAGATACCAAAATTCCCAGTATTTACAAAGGGTACAGGGTATTTTATTTATGTGTTTTCACATCTTTTTGAAACGCTTTTTCCTGGCTATGTTCTTTATCGAAATGCCATCTACAAGCATTACCATCTGTGGGTAATCGAGCAGGTACTCTCCGCTGTCGATATCGTAACGGGGGTGTTCAAAAGTGCCCTCTTCGAGGCGTTTGTAGTAGATGACAAAACCGCCCCCTGTCCAGTGAAGGAGCTTCATTTTGTTCCTGCGCTTGTTGATAAAAACATAAACATCGCCATTTGTGGGAGATTGCCCAAGTTGGTTGTTTATTATCCCGCTCAGGCCGTCAAAGCTCTTGCGCATGTCGACAGGTTCGCTGTAAAGGTGAAAGCGCAAATCAGAACCCAACGTGAACATATCAGTAAAGTTTTATGAGCCCGACAATATGTTCCAATCCCATGCCGGGATGGCAGATGACTACAACCCCATTGGGGAAGCTTACCTTCAACGCGGTTTGCCCGAGGGCAGCGCCTCCCGTTTTAAGTTTTACCGGAATAAACTTCCCTTCGTTAATCTTGTCCCTTGATGTCCAGTTCTTAAATGTGGAGTAGTTCAGGTCCTGCCTGCGGCAGTACTCCTTTTTGCTCAGCCCGCTTGCCTCCCATGACCTGACATGGGCAAGTTTCTGCTCCTGTGTGTATTTTTCTTTGTTTTTCATGCCAGTAAAAGTACTGGGCTATAGTCGATCAGGCAAGATGTACTTCGCAGGAGGGATACCTCCATCTGACAAGATGTACTTTACCGAATGGATACCGTTTGAAACTAAATGCATCAGTGCCATCCGTGGCCATCTCCCACACAGCGCTTTGCTCCTCACTTACCTCCTTTGCGCCTTCGCGAGAGATTTTACATCGATTGTTTTAAAACACAATTCGTGTTAATCCGTGAAATCCGTGGACACCCCCACACCGCTCTAAGGCCCTTTGCATCTTGGCGACTTAGCGAAAGCTTTGAACCATACAAGGGCATAAAACTAATTTTCACTGCTCTTGTATCCGTGCCATCCGTGGCCAGCACCCGCACAGCTCTCAGGCCCTTGGCACCATTGCGCCTTCGCGAGAGACATCTCCCACCGCTCCCATACCCCCAAACGCAAAAAAGCCCCGGCGTATCTCTACACTGAGGCTTTCTAAAAATTGGCGGCGACCGGATTTTATTTCGACTTTAGGAGT
>JALVJU010000426.1 GCA_027034005.1 Marinilabiliaceae bacterium | reverse complement strand
ATATCAGTAGTTCATCATCCTTATACGGTATAGCTGCACAAGTGAACACCACATTGTGTACATAGCCGGTTATCTCGTACGGCTCTTCCGGCTGAAGTATCCATTCGTCAGAACGGCCGATTATCTTTGACGGGTCCTCAAGGTCATGCAGGGCCACTCCCAGCCGGTACACAGAACCGTCCATCGTAGGGAATACCCCGTGATAGATATTCAGCCACCCCTTGTCAGTTTTAATCGGTGGCGCTCCGGGGCCTATCTTCATCTCGTCCCAGTGATACTGCACAGGTTTCATTATCAGTTTTGAATCGCCCCAATGCCGCAGGTCAGGAGAGTAGCTTATCCAAATCGACCAGGGACTTATCTCGGAATGAGGCCTGTCGAGGCGCACATAACGCCCGTTTATCTTCTCGGGGAAAAGCACCACATTGCGATAATCTGCCTCTGTTATCAAGCTGAAACGTTCTATGCGCTTAAAGTCGATAATCTTTGCCAGGCCGATCCTCACACCATGCTCAGAGTAGGCCGAGTAGGTCATCCAGTACTCACCGTCGATAACAGTTATTCGCGGGTCTTCCACACCAAAGGCCTCGTATTTGGCGAATTCGCCTTCTATGGCAGGAGTCATGAAAGGCTCCGGATCGACAGTGAAAGAAAATCCATCCTTACTCCTGGCAAGCCCGAGTATGCTGCGTCCATTCCTCTTGTGCGAACGGAAAACCATCATGTACTCATCACCGTACCTGACCACTGCAGCATTGTGAACCGTAACCACATCGTAAGGCACATCGTGCCTTGTCAGTATCGGATTGCCCTCATATCTTTTAATGACTTCCATGACGTTGTGTTTTATATCTTTTTATTCGATTAGTTTTCCCGATTTGTTCAACATCCATCATTCGGTGTCCGGCATTCAAGATTCAACTATCAAAGTTTAGAACCCACTCCCTGCCGGCAACCTTCTGAAAACTATCTGTTTTACCGCTTTCACCCACCCCCAACCCCTCCGAGGAGGGGAGTGTTACTTTTTCAATCAAAACTTAAATAATGCCTATAGCCTTCTTCCTTTAAATCTTCAATATTCATACACTAAAGTTTAGAACCCCTGCCGAATGCCGATTATTGACTAAGGACTGCCGACTAACCTCCTCCCCCTCAAGGGGGAGGCCGGGCCTGTCTGACTGCGCAGCCAGGCAGAAGGGGGCACCTTATTCATACTGCAAATAATACGCCTCCTGAACGGTAAAATGCGAAATCCAGTAAGCAATCAGGCTCTCTGCCCCCTGATTTTCATTGACTCCTTTAGGAGTAAGGGCATCGAAGCAAGCACCCGTACGATGGTCGTACAGGGACACATGATTCGTGTTGTTGCCAAGGAACCACAGATATGTCCTGAACATAGACCTAAGATATTTTTCATCTCCTGTAATCTTGTACAACTCCAGATACGCCATCACCATCGACATTGCCTCCAGAGGTTGCTGGTCGTATTCCTGTTTTTTCCTGCCTTTTTTGTACCACTCCCTGTTCCCCACAGGAATGAACACTCCGTTGATAAGAGTATTCTTTTCAAGGAAGTTCATGCTCTTTACAGCAACATCAATATACCGCCTGTCTCCTGTTGTATTAAAGGCATTAAGCAAAGCAAGAGGCAAAATGCCGTTATCGTATGTCAAAACATCCTCAAACCAGCGCCATATTCCCGAATCGGTCTTTTTAAAGGCAGTAACAAGCTCATCCGCAAGCATTACTATCTTATCTTTAACCGCCTTCAACCTGTTGTCGTCGTGACCGGCATAGTGACAAAGTCCGATAAGGGTATTTGCCTTGCCCCTGAGCGATTTCAGCTTGTCAACATTCGGAAGCGCTTTTTCGATTATCTCGACAGCAAGTTTGCGATGACCATCCGATTGTGCTTCCCATACAAGTGTTCCCAAAGCCCATATCGTCCTGCCGAAAGCATCCTCCGAATCTTTCTCCGGAATATACCCATAGTTGTACTTCAGCATGTTATGGAAAGTACCGTCATCTTTTTGCATGTAATGGATAAAACTCAGGAACCTGGTCACATAGGCCGATAAATTCACATCCCTGATATGTTTCCTTGCCATAAGTACCATTATCAAAGCTCTGGAGTTATCATCGATGCAATACCCCTCTTTCAGGTTGGGCACGTCATATTTCGTATGCTGCAGTATCCCGGTATGGTTGGTCAGTTTACGCAAATGCTTCAGGTTAAATTCAGGCATAACGGAAATATCGATATTAAGCCCGTAGGGTATAATTTCCGGCAAAGTTTCCTTCAGCACATCATCGAGAGAAGTGAGATATCGCTGAGCTATCTTCGGCCATGAGAGCCGGGCACCGTACATCGAAGCTGCATCCCTTATCTTTTCCATCTTCTGCGGATTCTCAAACAAGTCGATAAGTTCATCTGCAAGAATATCAGAATTATTAAACGGGAAAAGGATGCCTCGCTGCTCATCAAGCAACTCTGTTGCATGCCAGTATGGCGTTGACAGAACTACGGTTCCTACACCAATGGCATACGAAAGGGTACCGCTTGTTATCTGCTCCTCGTTCAGATATGGAGTGATATAAACATCAGTGGCCTTGAGCATCTGGATAAGCTCTTCATCGGTCACATACCTGTCGTCAAATACCACATAATCCTCTACTCCCCGTTTCTGGGCAAGCAGTTTCAGATAATTCCGGTACTCCTCACCGCTCTCTTTAACCACGTTCGGATGTGTCTTACCAAGTATCACATACTGAACATCAGGAAATTTCTTCACCACCTTAGGCAGGGCATTGATAACAACCTCCAGCCCTTTGTTACGGCTCAGCAATCCGAAAGTCAGGAGTACTTTTTTACCCTCAAAACCAAGATTTCGCCGCAGATTTTCACGTGATGGCATGTGGAAAACAGGCACCCCATGCTCTATCTTGACTATCTTGTCCCGCTCTACCTTGTAGATATGTTCAAGAAAATCAACAGCCATGTCGCTCATCACAAAAACCCTTGATGCACGCTTGCTAATGGCCGACATGACAGACAACTGTCCTTTAGAGGGCTTGTTAAGAACGGTATGAAAAGTAGTAACCAAAGGTATCTTGAGCCTTGAAAGCAGCGAAAGGATGTAATTACCATTCTCACCGCCAAATATCCCGAACTCATGCTGCAGGAAACAGATGTCTGCATATTCATTCAGAAAATCTGCCGCCTCCACATAATCTTTAGGATTATTTTTGTTGATGATATATTTTACCTCCTCGGGATAATTGAATTCGGCAGGAGTGGCCGATACCGCAACGATGGATGTTGTGTAGGTATCATTTCCTCGCGTTACCTGCTCAATGGCATTTCTTAAATTATGGGTAAAAGTTCCTATACCACACTTCTCCGGGGGATATGTTGCAATAAAAGCAATTTTCATAACAGATCGGTTTAATGGTTAAACAATCTATTTATATCTATCCGGAACGAGCGTTGAAGTAATGAGGTTCCGGCAATAAAAATCTGTCAGTATTTCACTTAATTAAATAAAAACCCTGACAAATTTTCCTGACCGTATAAAAGAAAAGACATAACTGACGGTCAGAAGCAGTTAAAATCATTCACCGGATAATTTGGCAAAATTTATGCCAGTAGGTTTATCGTTGAACTGTTAAAGGTACAAACATTGAAGTTCATAAGACGTTAATTTTCATTAATATTCACCCCGTTTTAAACGTTAATAAAAATTAACTACGAGGTATAAGTTATTTCAATTTGAAAATTATACTTTTGGCGGTGTATAATGCAGAAAAATCATAAAATCAAATAAAAGCATTAACTATGGAACAAACAGTTAATTTGAGAGAGATAAACGAACGCATAAAAGAAGAGAGTTCTTTTATTGACCTTATCACCATTGAGATGAACAAGGTGATAGTTGGTCAGAAACACCTGGTAGAAAGCCTGCTTATCGGATTATTGAGCGACGGGCACATTTTGCTTGAAGGTGTTCCGGGACTGGCAAAGACACTTGCCATCACCACACTGTCACAGATAGTGGATGCCAAGTTCGCACGTATCCAGTTCACCCCGGACCTGCTGCCTGCCGACCTTCTCGGTACAATGATATACAGCCAGAAGAAAGAGGAATTTGTGGTAAAAAAAGGCCCTATCTTCACCAATTTCGTACTGGCTGACGAGATTAACCGTGCCCCGGCAAAGGTTCAGAGTGCGCTGCTCGAGGCCATGCAGGAACGCCAGGTTACAATTGGCGACCATACTTATAAGCTGGAAGAGCCTTTCCTTGTAATGGCTACACAAAACCCCATCGAGCAGGAAGGTACATATCCGCTTCCTGAAGCACAGGTTGACCGTTTCATGCTAAAGGTAGTGATCGATTATCCCAAGAAAGATGAAGAGCAAACTATCGTTCGTCATAACCTGGCAAAAACATTCCCGACAGCATCAACAATACTTAAGCCTGAGGATATCATCCGCGCAAGGGACGTGGTAAAAGATGTTTATATGGATGAAAAGATCGAGAAGTATATTCTTGACATCATATTTTCGACCAGATATCCGGCTGAGCACAAACTTGAAAAATTCACCGACATGATATCTTACGGTGCATCACCGCGTGCAAGTATCAGTTTGTCGATGGCAGCCAAGGCCTATGCTTTCATCAAGCGACGCGGTTATGTTATTCCTGAGGACGTTCGTGCAGTATGCCACGATGTGCTTCGCCACCGTATCGGACTGAGCTACGAGGCAGAGGCCAACAACATCACACCCGAGGACATCATAAGCGAGATACTGAACGTTGTTGAGGTACCGTAGAGAGTTGAAAGTGAAAAGTAGAAAGTTATAAAGTTTTGCTTTCGCCAAATCCTTTTACGTACAGGGTTTAACCCCACGTTAAAATCACTAAAAATTAAAAGTTATGAAACTGATATTCACAATGAAATATGCCGGTAAAAAATGGCCGGAGTACCTTGAAGAGGAATTTGGGAAAGAGGTGGCTGAAAAGGCCAGGGTACAGTCGGATGCCACGGCAAAATCACATGAAGCACGTATCCACCTGATGAATTTCAACGACGACAAAGCTGTTGTTGAAAAACTTAAAAGTAACGAGAACGTGACTTCAGCATTTCTCGTCGAGAACAACGAGGTGGTGAAAACGATAAAGATGTAAGACGTAAGGACGTTGGGATGCTGAGCAAGAGCGAAGTCCCGAATATCGGGATGGGACGTAAGGATATTCGATGTAATAATATCAGCTGACAAGCACATCAAACAACGTACATCAAAAAGCAAAAAACAAAAAATGGAAGCAACTGATCTTTTAAAGAAAGTACGGCAGATCGAGATCAAGACCCGTGGTCTTTCGAACAACATATTCGCAGGTGAGTACCACTCGGCATTCAAGGGCCGGGGTATGACCTTCAGCGAGGTTCGGGAGTATCAGTACGGGGACGACATCCGTAACATCGACTGGAACGTTACGGCACGTTTCAATCATCCGTACATCAAGATATTCGAGGAAGAACGCGAGCTTACGGTGATGTTGCTTATCGATGTGTCCGGATCGCGTGAGTTCGGTACCGGGTTCCGTTTCAAGAAGAACGTTATAACCGAGATAGCCGCAGTACTTGCTTTTTCAAGTATTCAGAACAATGATAAGATAGGGGTTATCTTTTTCAGCGACAGGATAGAGAAGTTCATCCCTCCCAAAAAAGGGAAGAAACATGTACTTCACATCATCCGGGAGCTGATAACCTTTACCCCTGAACACCGGGAGACAAACATCAGCGAAGTGCTGAGCTATCTTACCAATGCCATCAAAAAGAGGTGTACGGCATTTGTGATATCTGATTTCATCGATGATGATTTTGAAGATGCACTAAAGATAGCCAACCGAAAACACGATATCGTGGCACTGAAGGTTTACGACAAACGCGAAACGGAAATGCCTTCGATAGGATTGGTAAAGCTGAAAGATGCCGAGACCGGCAAGTACGACTGGGTCAACACATCGAGTAAGGCCGTTCGTGAAGCGTACAAAAAGTGGTGGGAAGAGAATGACCGGAGCACAAAGAACGTATTTCGCAAATGCGGGGTCGATAATGTGTCGGTCAGCACCGATGAAGACTATGTGAAAGCGTTAATTACTTTATTTAAAAAACGTGCCTGATGCAAAATATCAGAAAAAAATATAAGTTACTGTTCCTGACGGTTTTTACGGCAATAACATTATTGCCGACGGCCGTTAATGCTCAAACGGTTTCGGTGAATGCCAAACTGGATTCTACCCTGATGTTCATTGGCGGGCAGATGGACCTGACATTGCAGGTCAGCCAGCCAAAAGACGTGTTCATCAAGTTTCCGGCCTACACCGATACCATAACAAAATCGGTAGAGATAGTTTCACAAACACCTGTTGATACAACAGTACTGGACAACAACCGTTTATCACTGATAAAAAAATACAGGATAACAAGTTTCGACAGCGGTTTGCAGTACATTCCTCCAATGGTCATTGAACTGGCTGAGGACCAGGTGAAGAAGATATACAAAACTGAGCCGATGGCACTGCAGGTTATCAATCCGTTCAAGGATGTTGACCCCAAGAAGGGCATTGCCGACATCAAGCAGCCTATCGATGCACCATTTGTCCTGGCCGAGGTAGTGCCATATCTTCCATGGATACTGTTAGCCCTGGCTGTTATCGGCATTGTTACTTATCTCATCTACCGGTATAAGAAAAACAAGCAGCTTGAAGGCGAACCCAAAAAGCAAAAGCCGAAAGAGCCGCCTCACGTTGTCGCCCTGCGGAACCTCAACCATATAAAAGAGGAGAAGCTGTGGCAGAAAGGCCATGTGAAAAAATATCACTCTGAGCTGACAGATACCATCCGTCAGTACATTGAGGACAGGTTTGGCGTCAATGCCCTTGAGCAGACAACGGAGGAGACGCTCGAAGCCATGAAGAAGGTGGAACTGCCGGACAAGGAGGTTCTTGCAAAACTGCAGGAGATACTGGAGCTGGCAGACCTGGTGAAGTTCGCCAAGTTCAAACCGCTGCCTGACGAGAACGAACTAAGTATGATCAACGCTCTTTTCTTTGTCAACCAGACCAAGAAAGAGATGCTTAAATCGCTCGAAGAGCAGCAGAAAGAACTGGAGGAGAAAGAAGCATCACCCGGTACTTCACCTGAGGGAATTAAACAAAAACCCTCGCCCGCAGGTTCGAAAGATACAAAAGAGGAAAATTAATTTAAGAACATACCGGCTCTCACCTCTCCCGTCAGCCGGCGGGAGTAAAAGAGCTTAAAAATATTGAGAACATGGGTCATTTAACATTCTTGCATCCGCAATTCCTGTTTCTGCTGATCCTGCTGCCATTGTTCATTGCATGGTACATCTGGAAGCAGAAAGACATACAGGCCTCGTTGCAGATATCAACTTTGAGAGGGTTTGCAAAAGCCCCCGTATCAAAGAAGATATACCTGCGCCACCTGGTATTTGCATTAAGGATGCTGGTTATATCTCTGTTAATTATCATTCTTGCACGGCCGCAGTCTACAAATAGCATACGTAACGTGACAACCGAGGGTATCGACATCGTTATGGCCCTTGACATATCGTCGAGTATGCTTGCCGAGGATTTTAAGCCAAACCGGCTCGAAGCGGCAAAAGATGTAGCAATACAGTTCGTAAAAGGAAGGCCTAATGACAAGATCGGCCTGGTGATATTCGCAGCCGAAAGTTTCACCCAGTGCCCGCTGACAACAGACCACAAAGTGCTGATCAACCTGTTTAAGGACGTTCATGTGAACATGTTACAGGACGGAACTGCAATAGGTATGGGACTGGCAACGGCAGTGGCCAGGGTAAAGGACAGTAAGGCAAAAAGCAAGGTTGTCATTCTGCTTACCGATGGTGTGAACAACAGCGGGGAAATTGCACCAATGACAGCCGCCGACATTGCCAAATCGTTTGGTGTAAGAGTTTACACTATCGGCGTGGGAACAACGGGAACAGCCCCCTACCCCGTGCAGACGGTATTCGGAAAGCAGTACCAGCAAATGAAAGTTAAGATCGATGAAGGGCTGCTGCAAAACATTGCTACTACAACAGGAGGCAAATATTTCCGTGCAACGAACAAGAACAAACTCGAGCAGATATACAAAGAGATCGACAAGATGGAGAAGAGCAAGATAGAGGTAAAAGAGTACGTTAAGCGCAAAGAGGAATATCTGCTGTTTGCACTTCTTGCAGGATTGTTGCTTCTGCTTGAGATATTGTTGAAAAACACAGTTTTAAGAACTCTGCCGTAAAAGCAGAGAGTTTAAGGCACTTTTAATTGCCAAAAAACAAAAGACGTAAAAACAACGTCGATCAAAAAAGATTAAAAAATGGATATATTCAGATTTGCACATCCAAATTATCTATACGCACTGGCCCTGATACCGGTACTGGCATTCATTTATCTGATAGTTGCAAGGCGCAGAAAGAAAAACCTGGAGAAGTTCGGGAATATGGAGGTTATCTCCTCCCTGATGCCTGATGCCTCATTTGTAAGGCCTACGGTCAAGTTGTACATTCTTCTGTTTGCGTTATTTGCACTGATAATCGTTATGGCCGGGCCACAGTTCGGGACCAAGCTTGAAACGGTAAAAAGAAAGGGAATTGAGATCATCATCGCCCTCGACGTTTCGAACAGTATGAATGCCACCGACATCCAACCGAGCAGGCTGGAGAGGGCAAAAAGGGCTATCGCCCGCCTTGTGGACAAACTGAACAACGACCGTATAGGTATTATTGTTTTTGCAGGAGAAGCATACACGCAGCTCCCCGTCACAACCGATTACCCGTCGGCAAAGATGTTCCTGAACACAATAAACACAGACATCGTGCCGACACAGGGAACTGCCATTGGTTCGGCGATAGATCTTGCGATGAAATCTTTCAGCGATCAGAAAGATATCAACCGTGCCATCATCGTCATCACCGACGGTGAGAACCATGAAGACAACCCCGTGGAAGCAGCCAAAAGAGCAGCGGCAAAAGGCATAAGGGTTTACACTGTGGGTATGGGATTGCCCAAAGGCGCGCCGATCCCCGTTAAAGGCGGACAGAAAAATGAGTTCATGAAAGACCGCCAGGGCAACGTAGTAATTTCAAAACTTGATGAAAAAACATTGCAGGAGGTGGCCATTGCAGGGAACGGGGCATACATACCTGCCAACAACATACGCAGCGGTATAAACCACTTGCTGAAACAACTGTCGAACCTTGAAAAGAAAGAGATAGACTCTAAAGTATATACGGATTACGAGGATCAGTTCCAGTATTTTGCCGGCCTGGCGCTCCTGCTGCTTTTGCTCGAGCTCTTGATACTTGAACGCAAGAACAGGCATTTGAAAAATATCGATCTGTTCCAGGTGGAAACAAGAGAAGAAGGACAATAAACGAAGGATAAAACCGGAGGAAGAACTATTGTTTAACAACAATATTAAACAAATTAAAAATATGGATTGGGTAAGATCAAACATATCACTTTACAGATATATAGCTCTGATAGCATTACTTGCAGGCGCATTCAGCTTAAAGGCACAGGAGGAGCGGAAATTCATCAGAAAGGGCAACAAGATGTTTAACGACAGTGCCTATGTGAAAGCTGAGATAGATTACCGCAAAGCCCTTGAAAAGAACAAAGACTCTTACGATGCGCAGTTCAACCTGGGTGATGCCCTGTTCAAGCAGCAGAAGTATGACAAAGCTGCAGAGCAGTTTGAAATATTGGCAGGAACACATAAAGATAAAAAGGATGAGAAACTGGCAAAAGTTTACCACAACCTTGGAAACAGCTATTTTGCCCAGAAAAAATATGAGAAGAGCATAGAGGCATATAAAAACTCTCTTCGTATCAATCCGAATGACAATGAGACCAGGTACAACCTCATTGCGGCAATGAAGATGCTTCAGCAACAGAAGAACCAAAACAAGAACAAAAATAAAAACCAGAACAAGAACAAGGATAAA
>JALVJU010000425.1 GCA_027034005.1 Marinilabiliaceae bacterium | reverse complement strand
TCCTGTATAAATATACCTCCTCGATCTTGCCTTTACCGGACTCATTTTTTTAAGTTTTGTTTGTGCTAACTATTGATACGAAAATAGTAAAAAAGGTTTCACGGGATTAACGTCTATGATATTAATATGTTCTTGTCATATCCTCAGGTACGCAGATTATAAAGTCGGCAGTACCTTTGTTCTCTTCATCAAGTTTAGATATGTCTTTTTGTAAAACCGTTGTGACAGTAACGATCTTATATCCTTTGTTCATCTGGTCAAGATACCATGCAATGCCTTGATGGTTCTCGGAGTGATATGAGCCGTTGTAATGGATGAATATTTTATCCTGTTCCATGTTCTTGTCAATGAAATAGGCCATTGTGGCGTCTTTTATTGCCTGAGCTTTGGGAAGGTTGGCCATGCCGTGTGCAGGCATGCCTCCCATGGTGAGCATATCCTTGTAACATTTTATTTCCGGATCATATTTTATCGGTAACGGTGCAATGTAACTTTTTGCTTCATCGGACAGTTTGTTCAAACCATCAAAATCTTCTTTGAAAACCATGTTGGCATATCTTCTCGGTATGTTGGTTGCGATAAATCTCAGGCCGTTGTCACGGGCAAAGTCCATCAATGGTTTGTAATCGGTTTTATAGTTTTTCCACAATTTTGCTTCTGCTTCGAACTTCTTGGCATCGAAAAACTTTTTCAGGTATTCATCGATTATCAGTTGGTTGTCCGATTCAAACATCTCAGCGCCAAGTATCAGGTTGCTTGCTGTGGAGTCGTAAAGACTTTTGGTGATCTCAAACTCCATCCAATGGGCAATGGGGTTGTCGTGCAATTCGCCGATAAAAATGATCTGATTGTTTTTCAGCTCTTTTATCATCTTTGAATACTTAACCTCCTTGCTGTTTTTGTCGAACAGTTTGTAAGCCGTATTGTCGGGCTTGAATGAGAAGGAGAAGACTGAAATAATTGTTATAAGCAATATTTGATTTTTCATTTTCTTTGAGTTTTTAGGTGAACCTTAAATCCGCAAAAGTCTTTCTGCTGTAACCTCCAAAGTCACACCATTGTTGAAAATGCTCACTTGAAGCTTCTCGCCGTAGCTATGGCTACGCCTGTGAGGATTCTTCGCTGCGCTTTCCAATACTGGCACACCTTTGAAGCTTTCGCTACGAAACACCTTTACGAAATTAAGGTTGAAACATTAATTGCACTAAATTAAACAAATGTTTGTTGTTTTAATGCTAAAATGTGTACTTTTCAAAAATAAACAGACTTAAATAAAACTGCAATCATGTTTTCAAAAGAGACTTACATAGCAAGGCGTAGGCAGTTCAAAAAAGATGTAGAAAAAGGCCTGATATTACTTATTGGTAACGGATAGAGCCCTATGAACTACACCGATAACGGTTACCGTTTCCGGCAGGATAGTACATTCCTGTATTTTACCGGTATAAGCCATCCTGACCTTGTTGCTGTTTTTGATACAGAGACAGGAGAGGAGATCCTTTATGGTGATGATTATACCATTGATGACATTGTGTGGATGGGGCCACAGCCAACAATCAGGGATAAAGCCCTTTCGTGCGGGATAGAAAAATCAGCTCCGATAAGCAAGCTTGTTTCCGATCTCAAGGAAGTTCAGAAAAAAGGCAGGCAGATACATTTTTTACCTCTTTACAGGAGTGAGAGCAGGGTTAAGCTTTTTGAGTGGCTTGGTGTTTTGCCATCAGAGGTAGAGGAGAGGTCATCACTTGAGCTTGTTAAGGCGGTGATAAGTCAGCGTAACTACAAATCGGATGAGGAGATTGCAGAGATAGAAAAAGCGATAGATACATCAGTCGATATGCATCATGCTGCAATGCGCATGGCACGGCCCGGGATGATGGAGTCGGAGATTGCTGCCGAGATAGAGCGTATTGCCCTTGCCACTAACGGGTACATATCTTTTCCTGTGATAGCAACTATCAACGGGCAGACACTGCACAACCATTATCATGGTAACATAATCAGCGAAGGAGATCTTTTTCTTGTGGATGCCGGGGCTGAGACTCCCATGGGGTATGCAGGAGACCTTTCGAGCACTTTTCCTGTGAGCAAGAAGTTTACAGAGAGACAAAAAGAGATATATCAGGTGTCACTGAATGCTCACGAAAGAGCTATCGAAATGCTCAGGCCCGGTGTTCCGTTCAAAGAGGTTTACCTTGAGTCGTCACGGACGATGATGCAGGGGCTGAAAGAGCTGGGATTTGTTAGAGGCGATGTTGCCGAGGCAGTAGCTGCCGGAGCACATGCCATGTTTTTCCCGTGTGGTTTAGGTCACATGATGGGGCTTGATGTACATGACATGGAGAATCTCGGGGAGCAGTATGTGGGTTACGACAATGAGCCGAAAAGCACACAGTTTGGCATGAAATCACTACGGCTGGGGCGTAAGCTTGAACCCGGGTTTGTTTTGACCATTGAGCCGGGAATATATTTTATCCCCGAACTTATTGATATGTGGAAAGCAGAGAAGAAGTTCGAGCAGTTCCTGAATTACGATAAGATAAACGAGTATCGTGACTTCGGCGGATTGAGGAATGAAGAAGATTTTCTGATCACCGAGACAGGGGCACGCCTTCTCGGGAAACAAAAAGCCAAAACGATAGAGGACGTGGAAAACATGAGGAGTTAGAAGAACATTCCTGCGAAAGCAGGAATCTCATATGACATAAACGTGAATACTTATGGGATACCTGCTTCCGCAGGTATGTTCTTTTGCAGGGATGCAAAAAAAGCCACCCGGAACCGGATGGCTTTTTTGTTGAATATAAATGAGTTTATTTTTCAATACCAAGAAGTTCGATATCGAAAATAAGAACTTCGTTGGGACCGATATCTTTACCGGCACCACGCTCGCCGTAGGCAAGTTCAGAGGGAATATATAGCCTCCACTTTGAACCTACGGGCATCATCTGAAGTGCCTCAGTCCATCCTTTTATCACCTGGTTAACTCCGAAAGTAGCAGGTTTGCCCCTGTCGTAAGAACTGTCAAAAACAGTACCGTCGATGAGGGTTCCTTTGTAGTTACATTTCACTTTGTCGGTTAGTGCAGGTTTTTTGCCTTCACCTGCTTCGAGAATCTCGTACTGCAGACCTGAATCAGTTACCTTAATTCCCGGTTTCTTTTTGTTCTCTTCAAGGAATTTTTTCCCTTTCTCAAGGTTGGCTGCAGCCATCTCTTTAGTTTTACCCTCTTTCTTGTCTTTTATCTCCTTGTAAATTTTACGAAGATAAGTATCTGCAGTTGCTTCGGTGAAATATGATTTTCCGTAGGCAAACTCATTGAAGAAACCTGCTTTGTACGCTTCAGGGTTTAATGTGTCGAACTGCTGCTTCATCATTGAAATGAACTGATCATTCATTGGCAGGTTGGCCATAGCTTTTGCAATGTCAACATACTTTGTCGAATCCATTTTGAACGGTGACTGTTCAAAGTTCTTTTTTACCTGCTTGGCACCAAAAAATCCCAAAGCATAGGATACAC
>JALVJU010000424.1 GCA_027034005.1 Marinilabiliaceae bacterium | reverse complement strand
CATACATCCATGCAGGTAACGCGGCTGCTGTCTGCCAGTCCCAAGATCAACATAAAATATGCCATCCACGACTACAATGAAGCCGTAGACCTGATGTACAAACAAGAGATACAGGGTTTCATCTGGTTGCCGAACGGTTTTGAAAAAGACCTCCTGAAACTTAAAGGCGCCGATGTGAAGATGTTCCTAAACACCACACGCTTCCTGCCATCGAATGACCTTAACAAGGCAGTCAACACTATCATGATAACTGTAGGTTCGGGAGTGCGACTGAGATATTTCGAAGCACACGGTATCAATCCCAAACATGCCACAGAGCTTATCAACCCGGTATTGCCCGAGATACGTCCCATTTACAATGCCACCAACAATTACGGCGATTTCCTGCTGCCCGGACTGTTATTCCTCATCCTACAACAAACCCTGCTAATCGGCATGGGAGAAAGCGTGGCTTTGGACAAAGAGAAAGGGCTTTTCAAAAAATATCTCAGAGGTAAGGATTCAATCCTGAATTACATCACAGGCAAATCGGCATATTACCTTTTTCTCTACTTTGCATATTTCCTTATTTTCTTTTTTGTCGTTTATCCGGCACTTGGTGTTACCAACCATGGAAACCTGTTTGCCCTCACTACGGTGGGTATGCTCTTTGCCGCAGTGATTGCCCTTCTTTCGATACTTATCGGCTCTTTTGTCAAAAGCCAGGCACTTTACATGGGCATCATGGCGTTCACAACATATCCTTTTTTCATGACATCGGGCTATTCCTGGCCTGTAACAGCAATGCCCCTGCCAATTCAATGGCTAGCGCAACTGATACCCACAACCCACTTCCTGCACGCCGGGACCCGCATAGTAATGATGGGCGGTTCATGGAGCAATATCGCCTGCGACATATACAATCTGATGATACTTTTTGGTATCTTTGCTTTGCTCACAACCTGGAGATTGTGGGCCATGAAAAAAAACATTGAAGGTAAATCTCAAAGTAACCCTCAAGGTAAACCCATACTTGAAACTTACAGCTGATAATGGACAAAGAACAGTTAAAAAAGATTTTTGACAATCCCGATTTCATTCCGGGAATCCACAACTACTGCGACCGCTGGTGCGAAAGGTGCCCCATGACATCGAGGTGCGGAAGCTATGCCCTCGAACAGGAACATTTTTCCGGCACCAAAGATAAAGACATTGAAAACAAAGAGTTCTGGGACAAACTCGGCGATCTGTTCTCAACAACCATTGAACTCCTCTTGGAGATGATAGAGGAAAGGAGCATCGACCTGTCTGATATTGAACCATCTCCCGAAGAGAGGGAAAAGATCAAGGAGGCCTCTAAAGAAAACGAATGTGTCAAGATGGCAAAAAAATACTACAAGAACGTTGATGCCTGGTTTGAGGAATCAAAAGCTGTTCTTGAACAAAAAGAGAACATCCTGAAACAACAATTGGAAATGCAGCTTCCAAAATCGGATCCTGTCTCCGAATCGGCGGGGATAAAAGATGTCATTGATGTTATCATGTGGCACCATTACCAGATATATGTCAAGCTGAGACGGGCCGTGACAGGCAAACTTGAAGGTGTCCCCGAGATAATTGCCGATATGCCCAAAGACTACGACGGGTCAGCCAAAGTAGCCCTTGTCGGCATCGACCGCTCCATTGCCGCCTGGGGAGCTATGCTCCAACACTTCCCCGAAAAGGAGAACAGCATCCTCGACATCCTGGTACTGCTTGAGAAACTAAGGAAACAAACCGAAGCATTCTTCCCCGATGCCCGGGCATTCGTCAGGCCGGGATTTGATGACTGAAAATTAAATGGGGGCGCGACTTCTAGTCGCACCCCCTTGCATCCTTCACCTCCACTCCACTATCGTTCCTCTTTCCATGCTCAGCATATGCCCGGGGATCGTTTCTTTGATGCTTTCAGCCAGGATATCGAGCATCTTTGCTTTGGCAAACCTGCGGGTGTAAACCAGGCTCACCTCACGCAGGGGAACAATATTCGAGAAATGCCTCACCCTTCTGTCTTTGTCCCCGGTTATCTCCATTCCGGCAAGTTCGGGAATTAAGGTGAAACCACCTTCACGGTCGATTATCTTCATCATGGTATCAAGGGAGCCGCCTTCGAAATCGAACGGCAGGTCACTCTCTAAATTTTCAAGCTCACACAGGTTAATCACCTGATGCCGGAAACAGTGCCCGTCGCTCAGCAGCCAGATGTCGGGAGTGGCAATGTCATTAACTTTGATTACCGGCTTACTGCTCAGTGGATGCTGCGGATTGACATAGATCAACATCTCCTCGTAGTAAAGCGGCTGCTCAGTAACATGCTCGTTGTGAAGAGGCGTGACCAGGACTCCCGCATCGAGAAGGTCTTTCTGTAAAAGCTCCTCTATCTGTTCGGTAACGACTTCCTGAACAATCAGGTGCACGGAAGGGTATTTTCTTTTGAATTCACCTGCAAAGAGCGGCAACAGGTACGGAGCGATTGTAGGGATAATGCCTAACCTGAACTCCCCGCTGATCTCATCTTTTGCTTCCTGTGCTATCCTGCCAACCTTTTCGGCTTCCTGCAAAACAATCCGGCACTGTTCTATCACTTCTTGTCCCGCTTCGGTTGGCACTACGGGCTGCCGTGTACGGTCGAACAGGACAAGCTCAAGCTCCTCCTCCATCTTTTTAAGCTGCATACTAAGTGTCGGCTGGGAAACGAAACACTTTTCGGCAGCTGTGGCAAAGTGACGGTAGGTATCCACCGCCACGACATACTGCATTTGAATTAAACTTATCATATCTTTTTTCGCTAAGGCCCTAAAGCACTCTTTTATTTTTGCAATACTACAAATATAGACTTTTTCTATCACATCATAAAAACTATTGATTTGATTTATATTCTTTCTGGATGTACTTTTACACTGTAATTAAAAACAAGAATCACTAACCATTAAAAATTTAATGTCATGGAACAAGAAGTACAAGTAAACACAATGCCGAGAATCGGCGACACTGCACCGGATTTTGAAGCAGTAACAACAAAAGGTAAGATCAAATTGTCGGAGTATGCAAAGGACAAGTGGATAGTCCTTTTCTCCCACCCTGCCGATTTCACACCGGTATGTACAACCGAGATGAGCGGCTTTGCCACACGTAAGGCCGAATTCGAAGCACTGAATGCCGAGCTTATCGGATTAAGCATCGACAGTATCCACGCACACCTCGCATGGGTGAACAACGTGAAGAAAAATACGGGCGTTTATTTCGATTTCCCCATTATCGCCGATATCGACATGAAAGTATCAAAACTGTACGGCATGCTCCAGCCCAACGAGAGCGAGACAGCAGCCGTCAGGGCAGTGTTCTTCATCGACCCTAAAAAGAAGATACGCCTTATCATGTACTATCCGCTGAATGTAGGCCGTAACATGGACGAGATACTACGTGTCCTTGAGGCACTTCAGGTATCGGATGCCAACGGAGTGGCACTTCCGCTCAACTGGAAAAAAGGCGACCGCGTGATAGTT
>JALVJU010000423.1 GCA_027034005.1 Marinilabiliaceae bacterium | reverse complement strand
AGCACCTCACTTACAAATCGGGCATGCACACTATCCACCCGCAACGATGCTTCATGAGCCGGATACCAGTAATTGTCCGGATCGTTTTTCACAGGAAACAGTTTAAACAATGAACCGGAATAAACCAAGTAACAGACATTCAGTCTTTCATCTACCCTGATTATGTCGTTATCGAACATATTTCTTTCTGCGGGCCGTTTGTGATAAGCCTTTTGTACATAATCGCTTAGCTTATAGCTGTAATGAGATCCGGCACCAAAAAAATCGGAATAGGAAGCGTACCTGCCTTTAACACCAAGAATTCCGGGAATGGCTTTGCCCGATAGGCGAATTATAGGTTCATGCTTCCATTTATCCTGAAAAAAATACATTCCCAAAACGACCTGAACAGGATCAAGCCCTTTGTAACGACTTTTTCTGAGAACCTTTCGTAACACGTCGGATGCCATCGTGTAGAACGGCTCAATGCGACCGTTCTGTGCCTGCAGCAATACCGTACTGAACTCTTTTGCCGCATTAGCCGGAATAATTTTACCCTCGTCAGATTTGTTCTCTGCATTTACATTACCGGATATACCGTTTGCCAGAAGCATAATTAAAGCTGCCAATACCGTCACAAATGATTTTCCAGAAACTCCTGTCTTACGCGCAAGTTTCATGAAACGGCTGTTCTTGTTGAATATGGATAAGATCATTCCTAAGGCCATCAAAAAGTAACCAATGTAAGTGAGCGCTGTGCCCAGGTTGTCATGATTGACTGACAGTATGGTGCCTCCTTCGTCCATATCATAGGATGACTGAAAGAACTTGAACCCTCTGTATTTCAGTGTGTGGTTCATGAATATGCTGTATGGCATTTCTACTCCTCTCTCCTTATCTTTCAAAACTACATCACTCACATAAGAAGAGGGGCTTTGGGAACCGGGATAACGCTCAAGTTTAAAATCTTTCAGATATAGTGAGAATGGCAGTTCTATCGGTTTGTGGCCGTAATGTAACGTGATCCAGGCATTTCCAAAATTGATATGTTCAGTGTCTTTGGGAGCTGTCCTAGCTTCTAAAACGGACACTCTCTTAGTGTTTTTCCCATCAGAAAGATCAAAAAACAGAACCGGAGGCGACATCTTATCCTGCGGGTCGGCCACAATGCTCAGGAACTTGATCGTATAATCTTTGTTTCCTAAATAGATATGCTTTTTAAACTTATTCCTCTGCCCCTGGATAAAATTTACTTTGAATGAAAACTCCTCGTTCTGCCCATGATCTTCAATAACGCCATACACATACTTATCGTACGACATCATTACATTAGTACTTTCTCCTTCCCTGATGTGCATCGTGCCTTCGTAGCTAATGTAACGTGTAACGGCAGCTCCCAGAAAAATTATGACGAAAGCAATATGGAACAAAAAGATGGTAAACTTTTTCTTACGGTAAGTCTTGTTGAGTATCATGCTTCCCGTCAGGTTGATGATAAACAGAAGCATTACCAGCTCGAATAACCATGAATTATAAACAGCATCACGGGCAGCTTCCGTTCCAAAATCGTTTTCGATGAATGTTGCCACAGCCATCAGCAGGACGAGGGTAAGTGTCAGATAGCCCATCAGGGGCATAGAGAAGAGGAACTTAAAAAATCTTTTCATGGTCTTGCAATAAGAGTCGCAAATATAATTATTTCATATTTGCGATACCGGATAACTTCAGAAATAATCACAGCAAGACCATCTGTCTAAAATAAAAAAGCAGCTGACAATAAATTGCCGGCTGCTTTTATATGTGGAATTATTTAGAAATCTTTTTGCAGTATGCTTTTAGATAGCTTCAGTCTCAACTACCTTACCGAGAATGTCGGCATACTGGATCAAAAGGTATTTTTTGTCATCAAACTCTACCTCGTTGCCTGAGAACTCTTTGTAAAGCACAACGTCTCCGACAGCGATCTCGGCATTCTCAATATTACTGATGCCTACAACTTTACCTGTTTTCTCTTTTGTCTTTGCACTGTCAGGGATAATGATACCTGAAGCAGTTTTTTGCTCAGTAGCCTCATCGTTAAGCTCGAGCAAAACGTTCTGGTTGATAGGTTGTAATTCTCTCATTTTATTTCTGTTTTAGTTTATATTTAACAATTGGTCTATTCTTGCTTTATCAAATCCTACAATAACCTGTCCTCCGATCAATGTCTGGGGAACACCTTGTTGTCCGCTGCGTTTAACCATCTCCTCAGCAGCTTTTTGGTCCCTGCTCACATCGATATCGCGGAACTTAATATTATTCTTCCTGAAATAATCTTTTATGGTGCGGCACCATGAACATGTAGGAGTACTGTACAGTATCACCGGCTTTTGGGCAGGCTTGTCATCGCCGCCAAGCTCAACAGTGCTCTGTGTGAAAATATTTTCGAAAAAGCCGGACTGATGACAACCTTTGTATGTGTTAACAGCATTGCCTTTGTTCAGTTCTATGAAAGTAGGAACAGAAGTTACGCCGTAAGCCGGATGGACATCCCTGACACTCTTTACATCCACAGTGAAAACCTTTATGTCAGAATTGACCTTCGCAGCTGCGATGTTCTCCAGTGCACACATACTCTGGTCATGCCCCGATTTGAATATGAGCAGAAATGCTCTCTCCTCTGTTCCAGACAGTTCTTTAAGCTTTTTCAGTGAATCTATCTCCAGTATTTCCATATATCTTTTCCGTTTTAAAATACGCGACAAGCATAAATCATAAACTGTGCCATTTTTTTTAGTTGTCAAAATGGCATGAAAATATGACAACTTGAAAGAATTGGCATTCTTAAACATTTTTCGTACAATTGGAGAAATTTAGAAAAAGGTGAAAGGAGAAAGGTTAAAGGAGAAAGTTAGGCATTGGTTGGCATTTTTTTCCATTAACCAAGTTGATTAGTCGGCAGCTCACAGTTGGCAGTCGGCAGAAAAAGCTGTGAACAAAGTATGGATACAAATTTTATCAAATAAACGAATAATCAAATCAACAAATAGCCAAACCAACTGAGAAGAGATTTGAGATTAGCGAAGAATAATTAGCCATTTAACACTTTAACCCTAGAGCCATTTAACTATTTAACACTTCAACAACATGAAATACATAGGAGCACACGTAAGCGCATCGGGCGGTGTGGAGAATGCACCGGTAAATGCGGCCAACATAGGAGCAACAGCATTTGCTCTTTTTACAAAGAATCAGCGACAGTGGGTTGCCAAGCCGCTGACACAGAAAAATATTGATACGTTTAAGGCAAATTGTGAAAAATACGGTTACAAACCAGGTCAGATCCTGCCACACGACAGTTACCTGATAAACCTCGGCAATCCTGATCCGGCAGGTCTTGAGAAGTCCAGGGCTGCCTTTCTCGATGAGATGCAGAGGTGCGAACAACTCGGCCTTGACCGCCTGAACTTTCACCCCGGCAGTCATCTTAAAAAGATCAGCGAAGAGCAGTGCCTCGATACCATTGCAGAATCAATAAACATGGCACTTGACAAAACATCAGGGGTAA
>JALVJU010000422.1 GCA_027034005.1 Marinilabiliaceae bacterium | reverse complement strand
CCTGTGATGCAGGCAGGTAAGGATTGGGACACAGGAAATGGCGCTGTTGACCTTACTGTTGATGAATACCAGTTGAAAGGCAAGAAGATGACATCCGTAAAGAAAACCCAATGGAATATAAATGTCACGGACCAAAAGTATGCCCATGCCGACCATCACTGTCTGGTTATAGATACGAATAACGGAAGCCCATACAGGATCATTGATTGCAGCGATGGAGGAATAGCTTTATCTGATGATGGAGGAGAAAAATGGATAAGCCCTGACAAAGGATATGTGACATCACAGTTTTACAGTGTGTGCAAGCACCCTACCGAGGACAGATATTTCGGGGGAATTCAGGATAATGGGACATGTTATTCCGAAGCATCACCAGATAGCGTTTCTGATTGGAAAAAAGCCCTTGGCGGTGATGGGTTTGGTTCGGTATGGCATTTGCGCAAGCCGGAGCAAATGATAGCATCGTTATACTATAACCGGCTTTACAGAACCGATGATAACTGGAAGCATCTTTACGAATTGACTAAAGACCTGGATGATGCAGGAAATAATTCGGGAGCACCGTTTCTTACTACTATAGGGAGTACTCCGGATGACCCTGACCTGATATTCATCGCAGGCCCATCGGGATTGTGGAGATCGGAAAATTTCGGCCTTGAATGGAAAAATATTCCCATTGCCAAAGAATCCTACGGCTACCATAAAGGAAGCGTTTACATGGAGATAAGTAAGGCCGATCCGAAAATTGTCTGGATAGGTGTCAAGATGAGCACTTCAGGAAGAATAAATTTGTCTGTCGATAAAGGACAGTCTTTCGAACCTGTGAATAATTATTCGCATAATATTAATCATATATCACGTATTGTTTCACATCCTTTTGATCCCAATACGGTTTATGTCCTTAGTTCTGCACCTCAGGGCCCGAAGATAATCCGTTCAACGGACATGGGACAAACATGGGAGGATATTACCGGTTTCGGCAATAACCCTTCAAGCTCAAATGGCTTTCCTGATGTGGCTACCTATACCATGCTTGTAATGCCGTATGATACTGATATTTTGTGGGCAGGTACCGAGATCGGACTGTTCATCTCGGAAAATAACGGCCAGACATGGCATTACTCCGACAATGGTTTGCCGGCAGTGTGTATCTGGGATATGAAGATAGTTGGTGACCAGGTTGTTCTCGGTACCCATGGTAGGGGTATCTGGTCGGTAACTATTCCTGAGCTTGCCAATGTCCCTGCAAAACCATTCATTATTGGTGCCGGTTCTACTGCTGACAATAGGCTCCGCATCAGGTATGATGTTGCAGCTGACTATGATTCGATTTCTTATGTTTACAATGATACGACTGTGGAAGTGAGGGCCGGAGTGGCCCGGGGTGAACAGGACATTGTCCTTGATATTGACAATCCGGTTTCCACAGTGAACTGTCAGGTCGTGGGATATAAGGACGGGAAAAGCTATCGTTCCAACTTGTTCACGGTAGAGACAATCCGGTATTCAATGCTAAGGGTGAGGTATTTTAATGATTTTGAAACCAGGCATAATGACTTCTTTGGTGACAAATTTAGCATAACTAGTATTTATGACGGTGATTTCTCCATTAATACGGCCCATCCGTATCCCGAAAGGGCCGACCTGACTTATGTTTTAAAATATCCTGTTATAGTTATGGCGGATAATAAGTCGTCGGTAATGACTTATGAAGATGTTGCTTTTGTAGAGGCAGGTGAGCAGGGATCAAAGTTCGGGGATGAGAATTTTTATGATTATGTTATTGTTGAGGGATCAAAAGACGGGATCGAATGGCTTCCGTTGGCCGATGGCTATGATTTCAGATATTCGGATAAGTGGGGCAGTGATATCAATGCAAAGCCAACAAGCGATATGTTTGTACAGCACTCTATAAATTTTCAGGATACATTCAATGCTGGCGATACCCTGCTTATACGTTTCAGGTTGCATTCCGATCCTTATACGGTTGGCTGGGGATGGGCAATCGATAACGTGAATATCCAGAAGGACGGTTCGGGAATATTTAACAGGCCTGCAAAAGGGGAAGGGAAATTAAGTGTAGGCCCAAATCCGGCAACTGATTATTTAAACATCAGGTTCGATGGAAATGCTAAAGGTCGGTTAACTGTAAATGTTTACGATTTGTCGGGAAAACTGCTGTATGAAAAGGCATTTGACAAATATCAACAACCCTGGCAGCATAGATTGCCTGTTGGCAGATGGGGGAAAGGTGTGAAGATACTTGAGGTAAGCGTGGGCAAAGAACACTATTCCAAAAGAGTTCTGATCAAATAGTGATTGAAAATAAAAAAAGCCATCCCGACAGGATGGCTTTTTTGTTGATCGGGAAATGTTTCGGTGCTCTGCACCTGAATCTTTTGGATATTATTTGCTACAAATATTTGTGGTGCCCTGCACCTTATTTTAATGGTTGGGTTATCGTTTTTACCTAAGTTGATTTATTACACTCTAAAAAATCAGTCAAATCTGAGTAATCAGTGTCCTATTTTACAGGCTTTATGCTTGATGTGGTTTTGACTTGACCCGAATCGTTTTCATGAAACAAAAAAGCCACCCAAAAACGGATGGCTTTTCCTTTGAGCGGGAAACGGGGCTCAAACCCGCGACCCTCAGCTTGGAAGGCTGATGCTCTATCAACTGAGCTATTCCCGCAATATATGAGCCGATGGAGGGATTCGAACCCACGGCCTGCTGATTACAAATCAGCTGCTCTGACCAACTGAGCTACATCGGCAAAAAAAACGTGGGGAGAGCAGGATTCGAACCTACGAAGGCGAAAGCCAGCGGAGTTACAGTCCGCCCCAGTTGGCCACTTTGGTATCTCCCCATTTTTTTCAGTATAAAAAGAACTTTGTTGAGCCGATGGAGGGATTCGAACCCACGGCCTGCTGATTACAAATCAGCTGCTCTGACCAACTGAGCTACATCGGCGGGTGGGTAAGCTTACCATATCGCACCGCTACGACCGCCTACCCTTGCTGCCGTCAGGCCCTGGGGGAGTTCAGCAGGAGCTGGTCGTATGGGACTTACCCGTTTTGCGGTTGCAAAAGTATTAAAAATCATTTACCGCACAAATATTTCTCTGCTGTTTTTAGGTAATTTTTTATTCTTTTTTCTGATGTTACGAATAATCAATAACTTCTTTGTATTTTAGTTTCATATTTTAAGTTCAAAATATCTTAACTATGGAAAAAAGTTCAAATACGGTTACGAAATGGGCCATGACCTATGGCCTTTATCTCGGTGTGTTTCATATCATTTTTATTGTGATACTATATTTTACCGGTCATTTTTTTAATGCCGGATATTACAGTTATATATCTACTGCTTTTGTCATAGGTATAACATGGGTAGGGCTGGTGAAATACCGTGATAATGTAAATAGTGGTGTTCTGAAGTACGGGCAGGGACTGGGATTGGGAGTATTAATGTCTCTTTTTGCTGCCATCTTTGCCGCTGCTACTCTTTACATCTTCATGAAGTTTGACGGCTCATTGTC
>JALVJU010000421.1 GCA_027034005.1 Marinilabiliaceae bacterium | reverse complement strand
GCCATAAAACGAGCCAGTGCCTACATCAAGTCGGGCAAAGAATGGGTTGTGGAAATAGACTTGGAGAACTTCTTCGACAGGGTCAACCACGACCGTTTAATGCAGAGGCTAAGCAAGGGGATAGGAATCACGAAAATCAAACGTGGTTGGCGGGATTTTTGACGCGCAGCATTCAAAAATCATGACAACCGCAACACGCGACTGGTTGAGGGGAAAAAAGACTTAAAATTGTACTTTAAATTGGGGAACTTACCTGTCCGACTGCGCAGGATGGTGGGCCTAATGCAGTGTCATACATTCGTGGAAAAGCTGTATAAAAGTGGATTTTTTCGCACTCCCCGGGAATGTTTTGTATTCCCTTTCCGGAAATTAAATTGTAACTTATCGCAAACTTCGTTCGTCATAACAATGAGCATAACTGATTAATGATCACAGAAGAGTATAACCAAGCCGTAGATCTCTATTCTGATGCAATATTCCGCTTCGTCCTGAAAAACATAAAAGACGAGGACAAAGCGAAAGATATTGTTCAGGATACTTATGAGAAGTTATGGAAGAACCATAAAAATGTTAACTTTTCAAAAGTGAAGAGTTATCTTTTTTCTACGGCATACCATACTCTCATCGACATGGCCCGCAGGGATAAAAAACGGGGTAACTGGGAGGAGGTTAATGAAAAGGAGCTTAGTTACTCGAACTCCTATTCCGACCTTAACGAATTGCTGCATCGGGCACTTGAACAGCTGCCCGAAAAGCAGAAGATGGTCGTCCTACTGCGCGATTACGAGGGTTATGCCTACAATGAGATAAGTGAGATAACAGGGTTGTCGGAGGCACAGGTAAAAGTTTATATCTTTCGTGCCCGCAAGTTTCTGAAATCATATATTGGGAAAATAGAGGTTGTGATATGAAAATTAACAGGGAAAATTACGAAGAGTGGATGATCGACTTCATCGAGGGGAACCTAAGCCCCGGAGATGAGGAAGAGGTGCGCGATTTTCTAGACCATAATCCTGACCTCAAAGAAGAGGTTGAAGAGTTTGAGGACACTGTCCTTGTTCCCGAAGGGGCTTTGTCATTCAACGAGAAAGTTTTTTTGAAAAAAGGTGCGACAGGTATTGAAGGGATGAATCGCAATGAGTACCTTTTGATAAATAAGACAGAAAATATCTTAACCATTACCGAGAAAAAGGAGTACGATACTCTTTTAAAAACGGATTCAGATGCCCTAAAGGAACAGACCCTGTTCGATAAGACTGTTTTAAAACCAGATACCGGCATTGTATATCCGTATAAGAACAAGCTTAAGCGTGTTACCCTTATTCCATACTTGAACAGGGAGACCTTTAACAGGGTTGCTGCAGTTGCTGTTTTGATACTTCTTATCTCCATTTCATGGTTTACTCTGAAACAGGGACCTGCCCGGCCTGAAAAGGATTTTGCCGAAGTACAGGGGCAAACAGCAAACAGGGCCGGTTCCCAAATTGCAGAACAGCAATCTCCTGCAAGAGGCAATGTTGAACAGCAAGATAAACAAAAGGAAGATCGGTCAATGCCTGTGGAAGTAAAAGTTGAGCGTGAGAAAAATATTCGGGGAAAATCTGTTTCCGAAACATTGAAAAAGAGTGTCCCGGTTCCGGAAATGCTTGCATCCAAAGGAGTGGACGATATGCTAAAACCTGTTGAGCTGAACGGATACGAGATTGCCCTTGACCAGATAATGCCCCTTTACATCAGCTGCCTGAGAAATAGGACGGAAGGACCGCCTGTTATGCCTGCCCCGGAGAATGAACAAAACATGGCAAACAAAGACCTTCTTGCCGGTGGCGTAAAGGTGATAAACAAACTTACTGGTAATTTCTTTAATATCCACAAGAAGTATGACAACAATGGCGATGTTGTCGCCTACACTTTTGCCACACCCAATCTCCGTATCGACCATAAGGTTAAGAAGGGAGAGTAAGGGGCTATGTTCTGCATGCTTTTAGGGTAAAGTCTTGTAACTATTGTTAAATCAATACCCAAAATAGAGTGTGCTTGCTGAGAAAACTACCAGCCAACCCAAAAGGAAGACAAACCATAATAATTGATCCCACAATAATATAAGGTATAGCGTCAATGTTTACTTCAATCCCCCAATGACAAAGGGACACATATAGCGGCGATACCTTTTACGATGCTTAATTGTTAGAAGTCATTACGATTTTAATATCTTTTCATTTAGGAGGGCACAGAATGCTTAAGCACTTTTATGTCAATTATGTACAAAAATATTTAAAAAGCTATTTTCCTTAGGCTGTATCGTAAAACAGATTTGTTGTGATACAACAAAATGAATTATTTCGAAAACGCTCTGTGGGTAGTTATTCTACTTCATTTTTTTTATCATAATATTTCCGTTTAACAATTATACCAATAACCACAAATGAAAAGATTGATATCAAAAATAAAATGAGCTCTATATTATTTTTAAATAAAGAATCGGGTTTATTTATCACCTCTATTGCGGTTTTAATAAATTCATCATCATTTCCCAAAAGTTCATCATAACTAAGAGGGATAGTAATGTCCGGCACAACACCTCTGCCCCAGGGTATATTTGATTTGCCCCTTTCATCAAAGTCAAATTGAACTAATGGAAAAAATAATTCCAGCCCGGTATTTTTTAGTAACACCTTTGGAAATATTATAGCATTCATACGATAATAACAACTTCCTGTTTCCCTTCCTACAATTTTACCTCTATTATATTTGTGAACCAATGCAGGGACAAGTGTAGCTGCCGATAGTGAATATTCATTTGCCAATATAACTACCTTACCTTTAAAATTCACATTGTTATTGGGGTAATTTACCGGTATGCTATCCTTTGGGATTATAAATGTACTGTCGGAATTACATCTTATGAAATTATTAAATAACTTCGTTTGAGCCCCATAGTTTAGGCAATTTTTAAATAAATTATAGGTGCCTTTTTTATTGACTCTCTGTTTAATCGATTCTTGCCATGGTTCTTGTGCTATATATTTATAAATTTCCTCACTACCGCCAAGATTGTCCCTAACATCAATTATTAAACCTATATATGAAGAATCTGATATTCGACTAATAAAATCTTTAATATAATCTCGTTCAATATCATTTAAAACAAAATCATTTATTTTTAAATAGGCTATTTTAGGAGCCACGGTTTTACTTAAAACTTTTATAGTGTCTTCAAATGGTTTTTGTAATTGTGGAATATACTCTTTTTCATTAAAATTGTCGTATGTAAAAGTATATCTTGATCCATCAGAAAACATTAGTTTTAATGTGTCACATTTGTTTTTTGAGGTAATTTCGCCATAATATTTCCAAAAATTCACAAATAACTTTCTAGCTTTAACAGTTTCTATAAATCCATCGTTTTGATATAAAACAGCTTTTATTTTAGGAATAATAAGCTCAGTATTAACATTGTCTATTTTTATAATTTTTTTCCCTATAAAGTCTTTATATTTCTTTGTTGCTGAATATACAACCAGGCTATTATTGTTTAATCC
>JALVJU010000420.1 GCA_027034005.1 Marinilabiliaceae bacterium | reverse complement strand
AAGGAGATTGAGCCGGAACAAACCAAAGAGATGATAGAGAAGATCGCGAACAATTATCTGATGTATGCGGAGTGGTATAAGTGAATTCCAGGGTTCTATGGTTAAAGGGTTCTATGGTTAAAGGGTTTACAGTCGGTGTAGCTCATAGCTACGCCGACAGTTGATCGAGCTGCCGGTTATTACCCGGATTTAATGTTCCGGTGCTATGCACCTAATGTTTTATGTGGTTCTCTTTGCTACAGATGTTATCGGTGCGCTGCACCTTGCCTTTTATCCCTCTACTGCCGATTGGCTGTTTATTCGAGGATTTGCTTATTCGTTTATTTGAGAGGACTTGCGCCTGTACCTTCAAGCTTCAAGCTTCCGGCTTATATCAACTCTGCCAACTGCCGACTGAAAACTGCCGACTCCCCTTCCGTAATTAGAGTTCCAGATGCTCCACATGAATATCGCCGTCAAAGAAGATGCCGGCGGTCTGGCGGAACTTGTCGGGATGTTCGGTGGTATAGAATTTCACAGCACCGCCCCTGGTGCATTTTTCGTCCATCTCAGGATGCCGCCTCAGGTAATCCTTTAAACTTTCGCCCACGATATCGCCTTGCGAAATTATCTTAACTCCTTCGGGAGTGTATTTCTTAATTTTATCCAATAAAATGGGATAGTGGGTGCAGCCAAGTACCAGGGTGTCGATCTCCAGATCCCTGCCGAAGAGCGCATCGAGGTTTTTCTTCACAAAATAATCGGCACCCGGCCCGGCAAACTCATTATTCTCCACAAGCGGCACCCACATGGGACATGCCTCCTGTTCTACGATTATCCCGGGAGATATCTTTTTTATCTCCAATGGGTACGACTCCGACAGAACGGTTCCCACAGTTCCCACAACACCCACATGACCGCTTTTGGTGATTCTGTCCACCGCTTCCACACTGGGACGTATAACGCCAAGCACCCGCCTGTCGGAATCGATATGTGGCAGGTCGTTCTGCTGTATGGTTCGCAAGGCTTTCGCCGAGGCAGTGTTACAAGCCAGGATAACAAGATGCGCCCCGAGTGAGAACAGTTTCTTCACTGCCTCGAGAGTGTATTCGTAAACCACATCAAAAGAACGGGGGCCGTAAGGAGTACGGGCATTATCACCAAGATAGATATAATCGTACCCGGGCAGGGACTCACGAATACCCTGAAGGATAGTTAATCCACCATACCCTGAATCAAATACTGCTATCGGACCTTTTTGCATAAAAAATAAAATTAAAAAAGGGCAGCTATAAAGCCACCCTCAATATAATACTTTTCTGTTAATTTCTTAAACTTACTGTATGCCCAGTTTTGCTTTTATCAAAGGCTCACAGTCGATACTCTGATCGGAATGGTAAAGTACAACCTGAGTACTTATGTCGAAAATATAGATCAACCCCTGCTCCTGACCTACTTCATTTATGGCATTCTGAACTTTTTGCATGATAGGCTGCAAAAGCTGCTGCTCTTTCTGTGAAAGGGTTTGCTGTGCCATCTGATTGTACTGCCTGATACGAGTGTCAAGGTCCTGTATCTCTTTTTCCTTTGTGGCCCTGATCAGGTCAGGCAAAGAATCACGCTGAGTAAGATAGGTTTTGTACTTTGTGTCAAGGTCTTGGCTCATCACCTTGAGCTGATCCTGCAGTTTGTTGGCCTCAGCCTGCAATTGTGCATCAGCAGCTTTCTTCTCAGGCAACTCGGCTACAAGCTTCTGAATGTTGATATGTCCGAACTTAAGTTCCTGTGCTGTTGTAACTTTCGCTGAGAAAGTTACGATAGCCATTAAAATAAAAATCTTTATTAATTTCATGATAGTCTCATTTTCGTTTTTAGTTTATTTCTTTATTGCTGTTGAATCTGTTATTCCAAGTTTTGTTTTCACCAAGGGTGTTACGTCCACACACTGTTGAGAATGGTAAACGGGAACCCCGCTGGTCACCTCAAATATATATAAAAATCCATTCTCATCACCGACTTCCTGGATGGCTGCCTGAACTTTTTGCAGTAAAGGCATTTTCAATTCCTTTTCCTTGGCTTGCAGTTGTTGCTGAGCCAGCATGTAATAATTCTGTATCTTCTGTCCCATGCCTTGAAGCTCCTGCTCTTTGGCTGCCCTGTCCTCCGGGCTCATTGTTTGTGCCTTCTGCATATATGCGTCCTGCTGTTTCTTCAGGTCTTCCTGCAGTGTAGTGAGCTGATTCTCCTTTTGTTTGTACTCTGCCTCAAGCTGTGCCTGAACATCCTTAAGTTCGGGCATCGACATCAATATCTCCTGGGTATTGACATTTCCGAATTTCAGCGGTTTCTGTGCAAAGGCAACAACCCCAACAAACAGCAACAGGCTCAATAATCTTAATTTACTTCTCATCTATTCTTTTTTTAATTTATTGTTTTTTTATTCCCATTCTCTCAAGCACCATATCACTAATGTCATATTTTGGATCGGAGTACATCACTCCCAGTCCTGATGACTTATCAAAAACGGCAGCATAATTCTTTTCTCCCGCGATCTCCGATATTGCATTGAATATCTCATCCTGAATAGGTTTTATCAGTGACTCCCTTTTTTTGAACAATTCGCCCTGAGGTCCGAAATAGTGCTGTTGCAAAGCTTTTGCTTTTTTCTCTTTTGCTACTATCTCCTCCTCACGTTTCTTTTTCATCTCATTCGACAAAAATACACTCTCTGTCTGATATGCCTTATACATTTCCGAGACTTCTGTGTACAGTTTCTCCACCTCTTTTTGCCATCCGGCCGACAACTGGTTCAATTGTTCATTAGCTGCTTCATACGCAGGTATATTCTTTAAAATATACTCAGAGTCCACAAAAACATACTTCTGCGCAAACGACATTTGCCCTGCTAGAAGAACCGACAATATTAATAAAATCTTTTTCATGGTCATAAGTTTATTTAAAAAGCATTCAAAAATCGAACCATAAATTATAAACAACAGCTTTTAGAACGACTGACCAATAATAAAGTGGAACTGACTTCCTCCTGCTTTAGGCCTGAAAGGAACATGGTCGTAACCATATCCCCAGTCGATACCCATGAGGCCAAATATAGGCAAAAAGATGCGTAAACCAACTCCAGCCGAACGTTTTAAGTCGAACGGGTTGTAATTCTCAAACTCGCTCCATGCATTACCACCCTCGGCAAACACAAGAGCAAATACTGTTGCAGATGGTTGAAGGGTAATCGGATACCTCAGCTCAAGCGTAAGTTTGGTATATATATTACCGTTATATGCCTGACGCACATTGCCGTAATCATCTTTAACATACATAATAGGTGTAAGTGATGAGTTCTCGTATCCTCGAACACCTATTGTCTGTGAACCGTAAGTGTTATATCCCGACATGCCGTCACCGCCAACTACGAACTTCTCAAAAGGTGATTTAAGATATTTGTTGTAATATCCGAGGAACCCCATCTGCACGCGTCCCATTATCACAAGCTTGCGTCCCCTGTCGAGCGGTTTAAATACTGCTCCGCTGAATGTCCATTTGTGATACTCAATATTCTTATATCTCTCCTCCTGAGGAGCTGTTTCCCAGTAATCGTACGGTTTACTGCTGAAGGCCGAGTATGGAGGAGTGATCTCAAGCCCAACTGAAAAGTCGGAACCGCTTCTTGTGTATATCGGGTTATCGATAGAACGCCTGCTCAGGATAGCTTTGAACGAAAGGTTGTTTGAGATACCGTTTTGCATTATGAAGTATTTCCAGTCCTTGAGGTCGTATCTCTGATAACTTGCCTCGAAATAAACGGAGAACCAGTCATCCGGCCAACTCAGCCTTTTACCGTAGCCCACCGATGCCCCTAGTATCTTCATGTGCTGGCTTGGAATGGCATCCCTGTCGTAATAGCTGCTGCCATAACCGCCGTAACCTCCATAGCCGCCGTAACTGCTGTAGGGATTGTAAGAGTACGGATTGTAATAGCTGCGGCTGACACCTGTCTGTATTGAATAGTATGCCGACACACTGAGTGAGTTTGGCCTTTTCCCCCCTAGCCATGGTTCAATGAACGAGACACTATATGATTGATAATATTTTCCGTTTGTCTGTGCCCTGAGTGACAGTGTCTGACCGTCACCTGTCGGCAGCGGTCTCCAGGCCTCCTTGTTGAAAACGTTACGTATTGAGAAGTTTGAGAACTTCAGTCCAACAGACCCTACGAACATTCCGGCACCCCAGCCACCCGAAAGCTCGATTTGATCATTTGCCTTCTCTTCAAGATTGTAAACAAGATCAACAGTACCGTCTTCCTGATTAGGCAACACCTCCGGATTTATCTTTTCAGGATCGAAATGTCCCAGCTGTGCAATCTCTCTTACGGTACGGATAAGCAACGACTTATCGAAAAGCTGTCCCGGCTTTGTCCTGATCTCACGACGAACAACATGCTCGTGGGTTTTGGTATTACCCTTGATCCTCACTTCATTTATCCTGGCCTGCTGCCCTTCGAACACCCGCATCTCCAGATCGATGGTATCATTGTGAACGCCTGTTTCTACCGGGGTGATACTCGCGAACAGGTAACCATGGTTCATGTATTCATTACTAACGGCATCATCATCCTCATTAAGCCTTTTGCTTAACTGCTGCTGGTTGAACACATCACCTTTACGAATCATCAGTTTATAGGCAAGATAATCGGACGGGTACACACTGTTGCCTACCCAGGTGATGTCACCGAAATAATACTTCTGGCCTTCATCAATATCTATCTCAATGTCTACGGTATTGTCATCGTTACGGATCACTTTCTTGTCAACAATGGTAGCATCCCTGTAACCATACTCATTATATTTGTCGATAAGGGCCTGAAGGTCGTTCTCGAACTCCTCTTCAACGAATTTCTTGGTCCTGAAGAAATCCATCAGCTTACCCTTTTCGTTAGTTTTCTTCATGGCCCAGTCAAGTTTCCTTGAGTTCAAAACTTCATTCCCTTTGAAAACAAGAGAATTGACCTTCACCTTGTCTTTTTTGTCAACATGAATATCAAGTATAACATGATTCTCCTGATTGGGATCATCACGCTGCACAATATCCACAACGGTGTTGTAGTATCCTTTCTCAACAAAATAGTCTGTAATATATTTTTTGGCACGGTCGATGGCATAAGGAGTAACCTGCGAACCTTTCATCATCGCCACTTTCTCCGATACAGTCTCGACCTCACTCTTCTTTAGTCCCAGGAAATTTATCTCCGAAAGCCTGGGACGCTCTTTGAGGCGTATCTCGAGCCAGATCTTACGGCCCTGGATCTTATCTGCAAGTATCTTTACATCGGAAAAAAGTCCGTGTTTCCAGTAGCGCTTTATGGCTTCTGTGATCTCATCCCCGGGCACGGGTATCACCTGCCCTATCCTCAAACCGGATAGATTAACAAGTATCTTCGGATCAAGATTCTCTATCCCGGTCACTTTAATATCTGCAATCTCGTACTTATGTGGGATCCCCGAATAGGTTATCTTCGGAGCCTCGTTAGTTTGCTGTGACAGAACTGATATATATGGGAATAAAAATGTTAGTAATAACAGGAAGCTATATCGCATTTTAATTATCTTTTTTCAGTATTCAATTTCTAAATTTGTTGACTTATTTTACCAAAACGACGCTCTCTTCGCTGATAGTCAAGCAAAGCCTCATAGAAATCCTCTTTTCGGTAATCAGGCCATAACACCTCAGTAAAATACAACTCGGTATATGCCAGTTGCCATAAAAGGAAATTTGATATTCTCAGCTCTCCGCTTGTTCTAATCATCAATTCAGGGTCAGGCATATCATAAGTTGTGAGGTATTTACTGAAAACCTCATCATTTATTTCATCAATATTAATCTTTCCGGCTTTCACGTCACCGGCGATACGTTTGGCTGCATCGACAATCTCCCACCTTGAACTGTAACTTAAAGCAAGAGTCAGGGTCAGCCCGGTATTCTGAGATGTTTTATTCTCCGCATCCTCCAGCTTTTTCAGAACATTTGGAGGAAGACATTCCCTGCAGCCAATGGTATTTAGTTTCACATTATTTTTCAGCAGGGTTTTGGTTTCAGAGCTTATTGTCGACACAAGTAATGACATCAGTGCATCAACTTCCCTTTTGGGGCGGCTCCAGTTCTCTGTAGAAAAAGCATAAAGAGTGAGATAGCCAATACCAAGCTCAGCGGCAGCTTCAGTAACTTCACGTACTGCTGTCACACCGTGCTGATGCCCGAAGATGCGGGAATTCCCTTTCTTCTGGGCCCAACGCCCGTTACCATCCATAATAACAGCAACATGCCTTGGTAACTTTTCTCTTATCAGTTGATCTTTTAAAGACTCCATTTTCAACCGTTTCTACCTGTTTCGCCGAACTTTAATTACTCGTTCGCGCATCCCAAAAACACTCAGTTTTTCTTCTTAAAAAACCAAAAGTAATATAAATTTTAAAAACAGAAAACCAATCATTGTTATGGAAGGCATCTCCCAGTCCATCATAATTATCAACATCATCAACAAACAGTTTGACAAACGACCATTCTGCTCCGCCTCTCAGCCACTTGCTGAATTTATATTTTACACCTATACCTAGCGGCAAGGACAAGCTGAAATAAGGCTTGGAGTCCACACCGCCTGATGGCGAATTTACCAGCCTGTTATACCCCATACCTCCGAAACCTGCGGTGATGTATGGTGTAAAAACAGTAGTTGGAATATATTTGTGATCATACGAAAAAAGGTTCACCTCACCGGTAAGGGCCAGGCTGATTATATTTCTGCTAAAGTCTCCCGGGGTTCCGTTCACCCGGTCATACGTCGGCAGAATACCATCCTTTTCACTATCATACGACCCACTCAGTCCTGCGTACAAAACAGATCCTTTTACGGCGATCCTGTCATTAAAAGTATATCGTATCAATCCTCCGAGAGCAGGTCTTGGTTTAATAAACGGTACTCCCGGATTAAGATCACCCATGTAATATGACACTCCGCCTAAAGGACCTATCTCAAATCTGTCCTGAGCCAGAATATTGCTTTTCAAAAAAAACAACACAACAAAACTCATTAAAACAACAGAAACAAACCGTTGTTTGAAGCCCCTGTTTTTTGAGTTGTTCAGTTTGTGCACGTATATGTTCTTTTCAACCGCCACAAAAGTAACATTTAATATTAAAACTAAAAGTTTAATCTTTACAATAATAATAACAAGTTGAATGAAAAAATATTGCCTGAAAACCTATTATTAAAGCCATTAATTTCTCTTGTCTACCCCCCACATGAGTTTATTCCGGAGTGTTTCATAAAATGACTTGTCAGTAAGCTCCACGACGGTGACCTGGAAATCAGCTTTCTTCACTTTGATAACGATCTGTTCATCAAAGATATGACTTCGGGAGTCAAGCGATGCAAGAAACTTTCCGGCACGCGCTTCGATCCTGAGCGTCACTTCAAGATCATTGGGTACCACCATAGGTCTTACCGTAAGATTATGCGGTGCAATGGGAGTAACTACAAAATTGGTTGTCTCGGGATGGAGGATAGGGCCTCCTACACTCAGCGAATAGGCTGTTGAACCGGTAGACGTAGAAATTATCAGACCATCGGCCCAGTATGAGTTCATATATTCATCATCGAGATAAGTATGAATAGTTATCATTGCAGAACTATCTATCTTTGTGATGGCAAGTTCGTTGAGTGCAAAATCCAGCTCTCCGAAATCCGCGCCGTCGGCACTGGCAGTAAGCAGATCTAGCTTTTTCTGCTTATATCTTCCGGAGATGATATCATCAAGGGCATGTTCTATCTCTTCCTTGGAGATGACCGCCAGAAAACCAAGACGGCCGCTGTTGATACCCACAATGGGAATACCTGCATCTTTCACGTAGGTTACCGCCTCAAGAAAAGTACCGTCACCACCTATACTGAAAACGAGATCAACACCTTTCAACCCGGGATTATCCGCAAAGTAACCTGAAACTTCAGGACTGACATTCACCTCATTCCGCAGGAACTCGTAAAACGGCCTGTAAATGATAATATCTATATTTTTCTCTTCAAGGAACGTGAACAGCTTAATGGCGTACTCATTAAAAACCTCTCCAAACTGTTTACCGAAAATGGCGATCTTCATTACTCATGCAGGATTTATGGTTTACAAGGGCCATTCATCTTTATGGCCTTTTTCCGAAAAATGATATACACAAAGTTATTAAACAGTTTTACAAGGACTATTAAAAAAAGGGAAAAGTTTCATTTTACAGGTCAGATATTAAGATACCGCATCAGGGCATCGTAATTTTCCCGAGCCTTAATGTCGTTCACTCCTTCGCCCACATAAGTTGTCTTCACCTGATAGCCATACCTGTCGAAAGCATTCAAAACAGGTTGTATATCATTTCGGTTCAATTTTATCGTTATGTTTAGACGGTCATCCGGGCCAGTTTTTGAAACATAAAAACTCAGCACTTTAGCATCGGAATCCTCGATTATCCGTGACAGCTCGGCCAGACTGTAATCCTTCTCCTTAAGTTCAAGTTCGATTATACCCCCCGGAGTGTGTGCGGCAATGAGATCGGCAAATTTCTGTAGAAGATCGCTTTGTGTGATCACACCCATGTATTCCTTGTTTTCGTCAAGCACGGGTATAACTGTTAGTTTTAGGCGCGATGCCAGCTCTATCACATCATAAATATGCTGATAGTAATACACATACGGCCGCATCAAAGAAAGCTCGTGAGCACCGAGCGGCTCCTCTGCCTTGTTAAGATCATATATATCGGTATCGGATATCAGCCCGAGAAAATTGGCATTGTTAACTATCGGCAAATGCGACACCCTAAACACCTCCATCCAATTCAAGGCATCAAGTCCCGTGTCCGAAGTTTTCAGGGCAGGAATCACATCCGATAATAAATCTTTAGCTAACATACCTGTGTTTATGTAAATACTTAGTAAATTTGCAAACAGTGTTTAAATCTGTCTTAACACACATTAAAGATAAAACTAATTACACTTTCCTCAAAGAAAAGAAACTATAATAATACAATATGACCAAGCTCAGTGTTAACATTAACAAGATAGCCACCTTAAGAAATGCCAGAGGCGGCAACCTCCCCGACGTGCTGAAAGCTGCCGGGGACATTCTGAATTTCGGTGCCGATGGTATCACCGTTCATCCCCGCCCCGATGAGAGGCATATACGTTACGACGACGTGATAAACCTTAAACCTCTGATAAAAACAGAATTCAACATTGAAGGTTATCCGACCAAAAGATTCCTCGAACTTGTGTTAAAGGTAAAACCCCATCAGGTTACTCTTGTACCTGATCCACCTGAAGCTTTAACATCCAATGCAGGCTGGGATACCGTTAAATACAAAACTTTCCTTCAGGAAATCATCGCGCAGATGAAAGAGGAAGGCATTAGGACATCGATATTCGTGGATACCAATCCTGAAAATATCATCAATGCTTCCGACACCAACACTGACAGGGTTGAACTTTACACTGAACCATATGCAAGGATGTTCAGTGATGATCCGCAAAAGGCTATCGAGCCATATGTGGAGGCGGCAAACCTTGCACGGAAACAGGGATTGCAGATCAATGCCGGTCATGACCTGAACCTCGATAACCTTGAATTCTTCAGCAAACACATACCTTTTCTTGCCGAAGTGTCGATAGGCCACGCACTCATTTGCGATGCACTTTACTACGGACTGGAAGAGACTATTGCATTATACAAGGACAAGCTGGCAAAATAATTTTTTGTTTTGGAACTTTTTTACAGAGAAAAAGGAGGAACAGGAGAGCCGCTGATAATCCTCCACGGACTTTACGGATCGGGCGACAACTGGATGTCCATAGCACAGGAACTCGCATCGAAATACCGGGTTTACCTTATCGATCAGCGCAACCACGGTAGGTCACCGCATGCTGATGACATGAGCTACGATGCCTTAGCTGACGACCTGAATGACTTCATCGAAAAACATAGTCTGGGCAATGTGAACATCACAGGCCACAGCATGGGCGGCAAAGCGGCCATGCGTTTTGCACAAAAACACCCCGAAAAAGTATCAAAACTTGTTATCGTCGATGTGTC
>JALVJU010000419.1 GCA_027034005.1 Marinilabiliaceae bacterium | reverse complement strand
CCAATATAACTATTTGGTTGCAGATATCTTCCGCGATTTTGTCCCCGCGCACTTTAATTCCATAATTCTTTTCCAGGGCGCTGATGTACGAATCAACAGAACAGGTTGCAATATCACCATAAAATAACGGATTTTTGTCATGTTTATTTTTAGGGCTGTTGTCCTTGGGATTCCACCTGTTGGTCTTGGGATAAAATGAGATCAAAGCAATAATGCAGGGAAAAGCAAGCATGAGGAACGTTATCCAAAACAAAGTGGAATGCGTATCCTGTTGGCCTGCCAACAACTTCAGTGCGGTCAGTTCAATACCACCAATGGTAAACAATATAGCATTCTTTTTTTCAGCATATTCCAACCAGGATTTTATTAGGTCATATATTCTCCAAAGCATTTCAATCGTCGTCTTTTCCACAATTCTACTCTTTGTCTTATCCCTTTTTCAATTCTTCTACGACTTTTTCTTCTGTCTTTTTGTCTTTCCAAAGATCATCTATAAGTTGTTTATAATTTTCTATATCAAACTGGTCAGATTCAAGTCCATAAACGTAGGAGGGATAGCCGTATCCCTTGACGTGCAGGACGTGTTTGGTGAAAAATTCATTTTTTTTCAATATCCCCTTAAATTCACGCAGATGCAGCTCCGCAGTTTGGCTGATTAATATTGGCGGCCATTTTGAGTTAGTAGCCACGTCAAATCTGGCAGCCTTACTCATCAGCCTACGGGCAAAGGCCACGTGGTCACCTATGCAGGAATATTCCAAGTGTTCTTCATCACCAAGATATTCGAAAAAGACGGTTCCATAATTAATTCCCACTGAATAATCCAGTTCGACCATTTCATTAAGTTCATTTTTCCCCGACCTGAGAAGTTGTTCTTCAATTTTCTCGCGACGTTTCCGGAAATTAGTAACTATTTTCGAGGCAACGGCAACAGCGTTTCCCAGCGCTATGGCAGGATGTTCTTCATGCTGTCCAAAAACTGCCATTAGCCCGTCACCTGTGAATCTTTCTATGCTGCCCTTGAAATAGTGAACTATTTCAGAAATCTCTTTATAATGCTCCTGGAGTAACTTCCTGCAGTTCTTTTCATAATTCTCAGGAGTTTTTTGGGCGATTCTAAGAAGCCCCAAGAGCTGAGTAAAATTGGTAATATCTCCAATAAGGATGGCTGCTCTTGTGCTTCGAGCCTTCAAATAACTTGGAAGATAGGTTTTGGCCATGGCGTTAACATGCCGTTTAAAGAAATCGGCTATGCTTTTTCTCCAATTCTCTACAATGAGACGGTCGGCTTCCTTATCTCCCAAAGGTGCCGATTTTTGTTGTTTCCGACCTCTACTTCCCCCGTACAATAACAAACAGCCAAGATTGCAATATATTCTGTCCTTTTTTTTATTTTGCCGGTATGGGTGTTCCCAGTCCATGACGAGAGTAATCGGATCATCAGGATCCTTTTCCAAATCAAGGGATATATTCATTTCTTTAATGTGGCGGATTGAAGACAATTTCTCTTTATCTTCACCTGTAATCTTATGAATCGATAATGGTTGTTCCGATGCCTGGCCAGGACAATCCTCAATACCAAAACCTCTCACAAGTTCTACCAGTTTATGAAATTCATCTTTTTTGGACTCTTTTTCCTCTTGGGAATCCGAATCATTTGGTTTAAGTTTGTCATACAACTTATAGGAACAGTTTTCATCATCAGGACCTGGTATTTTAGGCGGTATCACGCGATAATGAATTTCATGGTAGGTTGGATTGTAGTTGAAAAAAAAGTGTACGGCCTTTTTGCGATCCCATAACAGCATGCAGGAACGGGCAAGGCGGTCGAACATCGAGACAAGATTCTCGTCAAATCGCTTGTTTTGTTTAAATTGCTCCAGGACCTTGGCAAGCGCTATCTCATAAAATTGTAAACGCCAATCCGGACCTCTATTTTTAGCATTCCCAGGGTTCATATTAAAGTTTCTGTCCGTGGTCAAAATTTCACTAGTTTTCAGGAACTTGTTGAATTATTCCATCTAATTCAACAAAATCCAGGGGCTTATCAAGCCACCAATTTTCTATTCCTTTTTCGTCCAAAGTCTTTTTTACTTTTTCAAATTCATCAATATCCTTTCCGAACTGGGAAATAAATATGACCTTGCACCTTGAAGATAGGTGACCTTTTTCAGCCAGTTTTTTCGTTTCTTTGAGGCCCTTGAATACTCCCTCGGCGTCTTTGCCAAAGCGAACATCCATTACCAGCAGGTTAATGTCGTCTTGGGAAAGGGCGTCAGGCAAGGTCTTGTTGTCCGGTTCAGGAGTACCGTCCGGATGATTGAACAACAAGACATCCCAGCCCATATCATTAAGATAGTCTCTCATCAGAGTGCGAGAAGTGAAATCATCATCAACTACGCAGGCTTTCATGGCGCGCATACCTCCACTGGTCTTTCCTTATAAGGATTTTTACTTCCGTACCTTGGCCCTCAATACTTTCAAGCGACTTTTTCCAGCCAAATTCATCAACTATATTTTTGACTATTGCAAGGCCGTGACCACGACTTTCCGGTCGAGTCATGGCATCTGGTTGAAGTGTGACACCCTGTTCCCACACTTCTTCAATTTTCTCCTGAGGAATACCAATGCCCTTATCACGAACAGAAAGAATTAACCATTCTTCTTTTGAATCAGGCCACAAAGTTATCTCTACAGGTTTTTGGTCAGAAAATGCCACTGCATTATCCAGAAGATTATGTAGGATAATATTTAGTCTCTTTTGTTGAAAATCTGTCAAAAATAACTCGAACTTGTTTGTGTCCTCAGATACTTGCAGTCTGGCATCAGGATACAGCTGGGCAAGCATTTTCGTGGATGGGGCGATTATCTCCTTAAAAAAATTCCTCCACGTTGGCACTTCTGGCCTTTCTGGAAAGGTAGCGGCATTATATGCATTAAGAGTCTGCGTATAGGCAACCGCAAGGTTATCAGTAAGCATATTCAATAGCGATTCAATTCTATCTTTGGGAGGTCCACTTTCTTTTTGAAATTCATTTCTTAAGAAGTTGAGACAACTGATTGCATTGGAAACAGGGGTCTTCAGAATGTGAAAATAGTCTAAAACAAGGGCATCCTTGTCCCTGATAACGGCCTTCAATGGAGGGGCGACTGAAACGATCATGGCGATATGATCGAAGGTGGCAAGCTCCACCTCGTTAAATGCTGAAAAATGCTGTTTCCTACGTCTTTCCACCTTGAGCACTCCTATAGGTTCACCATCCACCGTGAGTGGCACGGCATATAGACATCCGAATTTACCTTCCGGCCTGTCATCCCACTGCTCTTTATCCCAATAACCTTTATGAGAGGGGTGTTTAGTCAACCTCCTCCAATCTTTTGCAAAAAAAGGCCTTTTCCGGACAAAGACCCATGCGGTCAATCCCTTGATCTCACTGTCCGGTACATCTTTTGATTCAGGAAGAATATATGTAGGGGCATTCTTGACGGCATCTGGGTTCAGGCCATGCTGTGCCGCCAAGCACAAATTTTTTTTGGCCTTGTCAAGAAGCCATAAGGTATATATATCAGCATCAAGAATTTCGGCTGTCAGTTTTATGATTTTTTCATAGTATTTACTTGAGGCTGGAGCCAACAGTTTAGCTGAAAGTTTAAGCAGGTCCTTTTGACGCTTTTTCTCCTGTTCTTCACGAAAAATCATCCAGGAGAGGGTTAAGGCCATGAGTTCCGCCCACTGGTCAACCCAATTCATATCTTCTTGAGTAAAGGGTTTTTTTTCCTCATAACGTTCAAACTTTATCACCCCTAACAGTTTGTCTTCTAGAATAAGAGGATAGCCCAAAAGGGAACCGAAACTCTTGTCCTGCCAAAACTGGTGTTGGTCCCACTTGCCTCTATGACAACCGGCCCATTCCATATTTGGGTCTCTAAGTTCTTCGGGCCTGTCAATTTTTACCTTTTTCTTGCGAACCGCAATCCAGGCGGTAAGTCCCTCTATGTTCTCATTAGGGGTGTTGCTGTCTGGGATATCATAGGTAGGCATGTTTTCAGAAGGTAGAAATTCCACCCCATGAGTCGCCGCCAGATCAAGAAACCTTTGTTCACCATCTTCAACAACCCTCCACAATGTCCCAATATCAGCATCAAGTTTTTTGGCCGTGATTTCCAGAATCTTTTTCGCAAGGTCCCGATAATTATCCGCAGCAACGGTTTCACGGATGAATTCAAAAGCTTCTTTGCTAATAGGCGGCCGTTCGTCCATCAGTAGTTTCCTCTCTGAAAAGGGGCAAAACTGCCATTCACTTTTACCCTGAATTTTCTAAATCTTTTTTAAATTGTTTGACAAATGCCTTATATTTTGATTTCCAATTCCTTATTTGGTCGCATATATTGCTTACCGTGTTGTAATTTGTAATATTAAAATATCTGCTAACTCCTGCAAGTGTTTCCGAACCTAATGTTACGATCAACTGAACAACCCTCGCCTATAAGGCGAGGGGTTCAAGAGGGGTCGATTTGAAATCGACTATCATCAGTCACAGGTTCTCCCTCTTGTTGATCAATATATTTCTGGATCATATCATCTGTTGTGTTTCCAGAACTGACTGCTAAATATCCACGGGCCCAGAGATGTCTGCCCCAGAATTGCTTCCGCAGATGGGGAAACTTTGAAAGCAAAACACGCGAGTTTATTCCCTTAAGCCATTGGACTATTTTGCTGATATTCTGAGTTGGCCTGTAGGAGATAAACATGTGCACATGATCGCTCGCTATCTTACCAGTAATGATGTCCATTTCGTGCTCAATATAGTGGACCCCGAAAATGAGACAGTGTGCTAAGGTAGAATTTGCACTGTCTGAGAGGGGTAGCATGAAGAGAAAAAAGTACAGCAAGGAATTGAAATCCAAGGTGGCAGTAGCCGCCATAAAAGGCCACAAGACAGTAAATGAGATAGCTTCTGAATTCGGTGTCCATCCCAGCATGGTAAACAGGTGGAAAAAGCAGGCCATGGAATCCATGGTTGATATTTTTGGCAGCAGAACCAAGAGAAGCTCAAAAGAAATGGAGGCTGAAAAAGACCGTCTTTACCGGCAGATCGGGAAATTGCAGGTTGAGCTGGACTGGTTAAAAAAAAGCACGGGGCATCTTTTGTAGATATTACACGGAAACGGCTATGCATTGATCCAAAGCATTCAGAGATCAGTGTGAAACGGCAATGTGAACTGATCGGTCTGCCGAGAGCCAGCTATTACAGAAATCCCAGGATGCAGGTGGAAACAAAAGAAAACCTGATGCTCATGCAGCTTCTGGATGAAGAATATACCAGGCATCCTTTTTATGGCAGCAGGAAGCTATGTGTCTGGCTCAGGAAACAGGGGCATAGGGTGAACCGCAAAAGGGTACAAAGGCTGATGCGGAAAATGGGGATTCAATCCATAGCACCCAAGCCCTATTTGAGCCATCCTCATCCTGAGCACAAGATTTATCCCTATCTGCTGCGCAATCTGGAAATAATCTGTCCGGATCAGGTATGGAGTTCGGATATCACCTACATACCTATGCCTGGAGGTTATGTATACTTGACTGCCGTTATTGATTGGTACAGCAGATACGTACTCTCATGGGAAGTATCTGTAACCATGGAGAGTGAATTTTGTATATCTGCCCTGGGCAGTGCTTTAAGGCAGTATGGCAGTCCTGAGATTTTCAACACTGATCAGGGATCTCAGTTCACCAGCACCGAATTTACAGATACCCTGAAGGACGCCGAGGTGCAGATAAGCATGGATGGAAGAGGAAGGGCAATGGATAATATTTTCATAGAAAGGCTGTGGCGCAGCGTAAAGTATGAAGAAATCTATCCCAAGGAATATCCATCAGTTCAGGCACTTAGAGAGTCCCTTAAAGTATATTTTGATTTTTATAATACCGAGCGTCCTCATGCGGGACTAAAACAAAAAACCCCCGTTGAGGTATACCAATGGTGTATGCAATAACATGGACGGGCAATCAGTCAAGGCCAAGCCCTACGGGTGCTCCACTTCGTTCCGCAGCCTTGACAGATTCTCCCCTTACCATGTAGCACCTGAGGGTGCCGACGGTGAGAGGACGCCAACCCTTACCTCGGGTTCAAAGACTATATATAAAAACCTATCAAGAAGTAAGGATATTATTATGCCTATGACCATTATCGTGTTCGGAAACAGGGGAGAAATTCTCTCTTAATTTGACCTATTTTGTGTCTTGACAATGGAGGCTGTCCTATAAATCAACTTGCACAAGATGTACTCCCCAACCAATTGTTAGCCCATGCTCATTTTAGGGGAGCACAAAACAGAATATACCAGAAAAAATAGCAATATCCTCCTATTTCCCCGCTATATTCCCCTTATTTATGCTGTTATTGCCCCTTTCTCCAGATTTTTGGTATATAACTTCAAAATATTGTGCGCACTACACCACAGGCCGAACTCACCTTTTACCTTTTGGAGACCTCGAAGCAGGAATCCAGAAAAATCACGGCATTGTTTCATCTGGCCAAATACAGGTTCTATGATTCGTTTCCGAAATCCGTAGATATATCTTCCAACAGGCCGGCGAAGCTTCTTGTCCATGGCCCTGTATCTTTAGAAGCGGCGTTTCGAAGAAGCAGCTGGTTCCTTCTTCCTCATCTCCTGTTCCTTGCGTGTAGAAATAAGTCCGTTTATGTCCTTTCTGGATTCGAGAGCTTCAAGATTTGATTCACTGCAATATCCAGCATCGGCAAGGATGGTTCTGGCTGGAGACTTCATCTTGGAAAGATTCTTTTGGGCCTGATCCAGCATGGGCTGAAACCGATGATAATCATTGGCATCATTTACAACATCAAAGGCTGCTATTACCTGATCCTCAGTTGCTGCAGCCTGGGCATTGTATCCTTGAACGTATCCCTTGGCATTCTTCTGAATCCGGCTTTCAAAATCTGTCATATTGACCTTGGCGTCAGGCTTTACTGTTTCATCAGGCTTTTGTGGAGGATGTTTTCTTCTGTTTTTTTCCATCTTTCTTTTTCTCTTTGCCATGGGCTTCGAGCTTTTTCTTGGCTTTTTTCTCAGCTTCCTTTCTGGCCTTTTCTTCCAGGTATTTCTTGGCCTCTTTTATCCTGCCAAGTCGTTTCTTTTTGCTGGAAAGCTCATCGGGAAGTTCGTCTCCCTGCCTGTCTCCATACATACGGTCTTCTTCATTGTCTGTGTTCTCTGCCCTGGCAAGAAGCCTCTTTATTTCCGTCCACTTACCTTCAACCAAAAGTGAAGTTCAATCCGTGATAAATCCTCAGGCATTTGAAGCCGCAAAAGGGCTCCAGGCAGGATCGGGATGACAGAAAAACAGGAAGGATTAGTAGTGGTAACGGCACTGCACGAAATCGATTCTGTTATGTCCAACAACATAAACCAATCGGTGTTCCTGGGTAATGCAGCGAGACCAAACGCCGACACCGGGGAATTTTAAAGGCTCTGGTTTTCCTATCCCCTGAAACGGATCTCGCATTACGGCTTCAATTAGCTTGAAAATTCGAAGGGCTGTTCTTCGATCAGTCTCTACCCAGTATTGCAAGTCCTCTCTAAATTCTGGCTGGAATACAGCTTCCCGGTCATTTTTAGATCCGGGGCGGCTAATCAAGGCCGACCTCTTCTCGAAGTGCCTCGATGGTCTGGACAGATCCCTTTTGTTTTCTTACCCGTTCAAGAGCGGAATTCAGCCTAGCTGCATTGGCAGGGGATCGAAGCAGGTGTGCTGTTTCAAGTATGCCGGATAGTTCATCGGCAGCTATCATAGCTACATCCTCGCTGCCACGCCGTTGAATGATTACAATTTCCCGGTTTTTTATGACTTCATCCATCAAAGACGCCAAACGAGCGCGCGCATTGGTATAGGTTGTCTGTATTGCCATTTCGGCCTCCGTTTTACTTTCTGTACAGGATTACTGTACATATTTCGCGTCGATATGTCAATAAGCTTGTTTATGCTAAAGAAAGAGGACAGGCAGATTATGCTCTCTTTGCCACGCCCCCCTTCCCACAGAGTTGTCCCGGAAGGTGTAAGGTAAAGAGGCATGAATGGTGAGTCCTGATCCCTGCGGCATCTGGTTGAAGCTGCTTATAAATTGGCTTAAGGCAAAAAATGTACTGTTCCTGTCATTAAAACAGTTTGGGCCTTGTTATTCCCTTTCATATTGGCAAGTGATAATCCCCCGCTTACGCGCAGAAAAATCCTTTTTTCCCTTGAACAATGAAAAAACTTCATTAGTATCAATTTTGGGTATGTAATGTAGTTCCGAGTGTATTTCATAATAAAAAAATATGTCGCTAAACAGAAGTAGATGATTTTTAGCGGCACCTTAAGCAAAAAATACCTTGGAAAATTTTACCTTTTCACGTTTTTCTTTTGTCTTAAAGGCAGATTCCTGTCTGCAGTTACCCATCTATAAAGGCTCCACCCTCCGTGGTGGTTTTGGTTATGCCTTCCGTCGCGCCTGCTGCACAGTCAGGAAAACGGATTGTGCTGACTGCATTTTTAAATACCAATGCGCCTATTCTTGGGTCTTCGAAACCCCCATTCCTGATGATGCAGAGATGTTGCGAAACTATACATCTGCTCCTCATCCCTTTGTTCTGGAGCCCCCAGACGAAGAACGCCGCACATATCAACCTGGTGACACCCTAGGTTTCAGGCTGGTGCTCATAGGAAGGGCTACGGATTATTTGCCCTATTTTATCTATTCATTTCACCAGCTTGGGAAAATAGGCATTGGAAAAGACAGGGGGAAGTTCGAAATCGAACAGGTTATTCAGGTAAATATACCAGCGCGTGGAAGTTTGAAAGGCAATGTGGTTTTCGAATCAGGAAAAAAGACCCTGTCTGCCACAACCCCTCCAAAGGCCTGGAACGAGATTGTCGAACCGGATGTCCCTGCCAGAATAGGCATCTGTTTCCTAACGCCTACCCGGATCAAGTATAAGGGGCGTCTTACCAAGGACCTTGAATTCCACGTCTTCTTCAGAAGCCTCCTTCGCCGCATATCCCTGCTTTCATACTTTCACTGCGGCCAAAGGCTGGATGATTCCCGATTCAGGCAGCTTATTGACAGAGCCAGGGAGATAACCATCCAGGACCAGGCACTCCACTGGTACGACTGGAACAGGTGGTCCAACCGCCAGAGCACAAGGATGAAGATGGGGGGATTCATGGGGGAAATTACCTATGAAGGGGACTTTGAGCCCTTCTGGCCCTACATCCGGCTTGGGGAATATGTGCATGTTGGGAAGGGGAGCAGTTTTGGGTTGGGTAGGTATAGAATAAAGAAATGAGTAATAATAAAAAAATTCTTGTTACTGGAGATGTGGTAGTTGATCGTCATATCTATCATGGATATTGCCAAAATCCTTATGAAATTAAAAAAAAGCCTGGCTCTTTTTTCAGAGAAGAACTTGGCGGAGCGTGCCTTCTAAAACAATTTATCAAAGAATTTACAAAGGATAAACCATCCTTTGGATTATCAGGTTTAGACAATAAATGCGAAACCCTTAGACAGATCCCAGACAAGTACTGTTCCTATGTATTATGGGAACCCTTTGAATCGGATTCCGATCCAAAAACAAGTGAAGAGCCTGAAAAAGTCTGGCGGATATCAAGTCTTCTCGGTTATGGCTCCTCAGCTAAAAAAGAAACTTTTCCGTTTCAGCCCTCCAACGAACTGAAAAAACAGGCGGATATAGTTGTCCTTGATGATGCAGACCTGGAATTTCGCAATCAGAAAAAACTGTGGCCTTCTTTCCTCAAAAACTCAGCAGAGGCCATTCCTCAAGCCTTGATACTCAAAATGTGCCATAAGGTCTGCGAGGGAGATTTATGGCAAACAATACTTAAACATAATGATCTCAAAAAGAAAACCATCCTTGTCACTTCTGTTGAAGATATAAGAAGGGGTAATAGGCGAATAGCCCGTGAACAGTCCTGGGAAAAGGCCGTGCAGGATTTATTGCGGGAACTATACAGTAGAAAATCCCTGAACAGCATTGAAGAAATAGGGCATTTGATTGTTACCTTTCGGTTTGAGGGCGCTCTGTGGATCGACTTTAAGAAAAACAAGGGCACGTTTATTTTCGATCCGGGACACCTTGAAGGTCAATGGGAGGCACAATACTCCG
>JALVJU010000418.1 GCA_027034005.1 Marinilabiliaceae bacterium | reverse complement strand
ACCCATTTGTAGTAGTAAAGGCCCGATTCGTCATCTGTTGGGATAACTATCTCGTCATGGGCACCTGATTCTGACGGAGATCCGTTAACCTTCAGGATAACCTGTTTGCCGGCAGTCCCAATCAACATCTTGTAGATATCATCAACATCTTTTGTCGATTTGCCGTTTACTGCCAGTATATAATCTCCCTTCTTTACGTTTACCCCAACCTCTGTAAGAGGAGAGCGTGTTTTAGTGGCCCAGTTTTCACCAGGCAGTATCTCGTTTATCCTGAAATAACCGGATCCGTCCTTGCTTATTTTTGCCCCGAGCAATCCTGTTTTTATGCGCTTCGGTTTGGGCTTGTCACCACCGTTGACATACGAATGCCCGATACTTATCTCACCTATCATCTCACCTATCACATAGTTCAGGTCATTGCGGTTTTTGACGTATGGGATAAGAACTTCATACTTCTCCTTTATCTTTGGCCAGTCCTGTCCCTGCATGTTAGGTGCATACAGGAAGTCGCGCATCTGCCTCCATGATTCGGTGAATATCTGGTTCCACTCTTTTTCGTAATCCACCCAAACTTTCATATTCGAAAGGTCAACATATTTATCAGGTTTTACCGGTGATTTTGGCAAATCTATAACAGCATATTTACTTCCTGTATTTACAAACATTTTTTTATGATTGGCAGTAACGATGAACGAATTGACCTTACCAAGGTCCTTCTCTTTCTTGTTTTTCAAGTCATACATCTTGAACTTTACACCATGCGAACTTGCAGAATTGAAAAGGTAGTAAACGGAATTGCCAACAGCAGCAAGGTTCCAGTAACTTCCCGGTGAAACAGGCAATTTTATGATCCGGTCTGTTATGCCGTCAAAATCGATCTTAACAGGTTTAACTTGTGGTTTCTGTTCTTTAGCCCCGGTACTTTTCTTATTTTTTGATTTACCTTTTTTCACTGGTTCAGCCTTCTGTTCTTCCTTCTTCTCTATTTTTACCTCATTGTTTTCAGGAGCAAAGGGCGATGGAGTACTTTTTTGTAGAGTAACGAAATATACCCTCAGCATGTCACGGTAGGCATAGTTCCACTCAACCCAGCTGTATATCGGATTAAAATCCCTTGCCGATGTGAAGAACAGATATTTGCCGTTAGTGTCAAACACAGGGTTTGAAGCCTCGTACCAGTTATCCGTTACCTGGTGTGAACTGCCGGTCTGCGTGTCATAAATAAATATAACACTAACAGTATGCTGATGCGGCATGGTGTACGCTATCCACCTGCTGTCGGGCGACCAGGAGTAATCGCGTATCTCCCAGCTTTTACAGGTAGTTACCACCTTCGCCTCTTTTGTAGCTATGTCAAGATAGTTTAAGCGCCCCATTTTATCCGACCACATCAGTTTTTTACTATCAGGCGACCATACAGGGTTGTACTTGTAAGTATCGGAATTGGTTGTCAGTTGAACGGCCGGCTGGCTGCCATCCTGCACCTGAATGTATATCTCGTCCTCCCCGGTACGGTCACTGATGAATGAGATATACTTACCGTCAGGCGACCACTCCACATTTCGGTCATGAACTCCGGACGATTGTGTAAGGTTGCGGGTAATGCCGGATTTGGCAGGCACAGTGAACACATCGCCACGGGCGCCGAATGCCACCCGCTCACCTCCGGGAGATACTGCATAACTGTCAATAAACTTGCTTGCATCAACAAAGCCATCGCGTCCTGTGAGCAGGTCGTTATCTATGGTTACCGGTATCTGTGTTATCTCACCTGTCGATAGTTCATAGTTGTACAGAAAACCTCCATTTTCATACACGATGGAATGGTCACCGAGTGACGGGAACTTTATGTCATACTCTGTGTAATCGGTCAGCTTCTTTGTTTCCTTTGTTTTTGTGTCGTACACAAAAAGGTTCATGGTGCGGTCACGATCCGACAGATAATAGATCTTATCGCCATGCCACATCGGGAAAATATCCTGATTGATGTTATCGGTTATCCTGGTAGTTTTTTTTGTTTCAAAATCATATATCCAGATCTCATCGGCCATTCCGCCTTTGTAGTATTTCCATGTCCTGAACTCCCGAAATATCCTGTTGTATGCCATCTTTTTACCATCGGGTGAAAAAGAGCACCAGCCACCTGACGGCAAAGGCAGTTCACTTGACATCCCTCCTTCTGCTGACACATCGAACAATTGTCCTTTGAACGAATTGAACGACTGTTTGCGAGAGCGATATATTATTTCATCATTATTTTTCCATGTCATCACTATGTTGTTCGGCCCCATACGGTCGGACACATCGTCACGGCCAAGAGTAGCCGTATAGGTCAACCTTTTGGGAATACCGCCTTCCGATGGCATAAGGAACACCTCAGTGTTTCCGTCATACTGTCCGGTAAATGCGATATGTTTTCCGTCAGGAGAGAAACGGGCAAACATCTCATACCCTTTTTCATCACTCGTAAGACGGCGCGCCACACCTCCCTTTAACGGAACGGTATAAAGGTCTCCTGCATAGGTAAACACAACCTGATTGCCGTGTACGGCAGGGAAACGGAGCAACCTGACATCATTGGTTGCCATGCTGAGCCATGGAATAAGCATTCCGGCCAAAAACAGAAGCAAAGACTTTTTCATATCTGATTTTTATTTTGAAAGGTTAGAAAAATGTAATGAATGCGAAAAGTAAAAAAGTTTTATCTCACAATGTATGATTTTTGGCATAAAAAAGGGATACAACTGAAATGACTGTACCCCTTGTAAAAAAATTATATCGCCCTTTTATAAATCCTTAAAAACCTATTGCGTTTTAGTTAAAATTCAAAAAATGGGCAAAAGAAACCTATGGCACCATTAAAAATGACTTACATAAAAATGGGCAAATGGTAACCCATATACGATTCACAAACTCCCCCGGATCCTATGGGCAATAACATCAATACCAACATGATTTTTACCGCCCTGGGGGATGATGATATTGGCGTAGCGTTTGGTGGGCTCGATAAATTGCAGGTGCATAGGTTTAACATAGCGGGTATAATGCTCCAGCACATCGTCGAGGGAGCGGCCACGCTCAAGCATATCGCGTTGAACGATACGCATAAGACGATCGTCATGGTCGGCATCAACAAAAACCATGATATCCATACGCTTACGCAGCTCTGCATTAGTTAAGATCAGAATCCCTTCTACAATGATCACATTGGAAGGATTGACTGTAATAGTCTCTTTAGACCTGCCACAGGTCACATAAGAATAAATGGGCATCTCAATGGGATGTCCGTTGCGCAACCTATCGAGGTCAGCGTTGAGCAACTCTCATTCTATGGAATTGGGATGATCAAAATTTATTTGCCGCTTCTCTTCAACCGACAGATGACCATTGTCAAAATAATAAGCATCCTGACTAATCACCGATACTGTGTTTTCCGGAATTTGTTTAATAAGCTCATTGACAACTGTGGTCTTTCCTGAGCCCGATCCTCCTGCTATTCCTATAATTAACATTACCTTATGGTTTATTTTCTAATGCTTGAATAAACAGCTGCAATGTACGTGATTTTTACGTTATTTTCATACCAATATTATAACGAACTTTCCTTAGTTTATTTTATCTTTTAATATCCAATACTTAAATTTACAGCGACTAACATACTGCACACAACATCATTCTCCTTGGGTTTTTGTGAAAAAATAGGGATAAGGTTGACTTTATAAAACCTTATCCCTAATCGGACTTAATATTCCAATCTATGCATTACAACTTTTTAGGTTGCTGACCACCGTTTTTAAAACGGTTTTTGTAAAACTCATTTTTCAGTGAGTCCATCTCTTTCAACATCTTCTCGATCCAGTCACTGTTTTCAAGAAACCGGTCGTGAAAGAAATCTTTTTTGTAAAAATCGTATTTCAGCAACGAATCGTTAAAAAAGAAGTTGTTGAGAAACGGGTCTTCCGACAACCCAAAATGCTCATTAAAATGCTGCATGAACTCATTGAAAATACTGTCCTGCAGTTGAACATTGCCGTCAATGTTCGAATAGATATAAGTATATGTGGAATCGTACCGTATCAGGTTTCCGTTCTCATCATACTCCTTGTTCACTTTAATGTTTACGTCCGGCTGAACCTTAACAGTGTCAGCTTTTTCCCGATTATCATCTTTTGGTGGTCTTTGGGCATTACAGCCGGTTATGTTTGTCAACAACAACAATGATAAAAACAATACTCTTTTCATGGTTCTATGGTTAATGGGTTAAAGGGTTCTATGGTTCTATGGTTAAAGGGATTGCCTGCCAGTCTAACTGGATATTCAAGTATGCCTAAGTGTGTAGCCAATTAACCGACGGCAGACAGGCTAAATGCCTTCGAGCTTCCACCTTCCACCTCCCAGCTTCTAGCCAATTCCTTACTGCACTGCTATCTTTTTCCTGTCCGGCTCATGACCCTCTTTTTTGGCGATGGAAATGGATAGAACGCCATTTTTCATTTTAGCCTTTATCTTGTCAGGGTCGGCACTTTCAGGTAGCTCGAACATTCTTTGGAACGATGCATAGCCATACTCCCTGCGAACCCAGTTATCATTTTTCTCCTCGTTCTCATACTCTTTCTCTGATGAGATTACCAGACAGTTGTCACGTACCTCGATGTTCACATCTTTCTTGTCAACTCCGGGCAGTGCAACACTGACCTCAAATGAATTGTCTTTGTCCGAAATATTTACAGATGGCACGAGTGATACATTTTCATCCAGTGCTGCTTCATCTGTTATCTTTTTCCCAAAGAATTTCTCTATCACATATGGGAATTTTGGTTTCAGTCCTGATTTCCACTTGAATAGTTTCATAGCTCTTTGATTTTATTGTCTGTCCAAAGGCAGACAGGTTAAACATATGGTTTACAGAAAATAAAAAAGCCGGCACTAAGACCGGCTTTTAATTATGCGATGGCTATTTTTTTGGCCGGTTTTGGTTTGGCCTCTTCTTTTTTCGGGATGTTTATCCTCAGGATTCCATCCTCATAAGAAGCTTTGATCTTGTCCATCTCAACAGTATTAGGCAGTGTGAATGAACGTCTGAATGACTGATAGCTGAACTCACGACGAGTGAATTCTTCGCCTTCTTTAGTTTCATTCTCTACCTTTTTCTCTGATGAGATTGTCAGAACATCGTTGTTTAATTCGATGTTGAAATCATCTTTTTTCAATCCCGGCGCAGCCATCTCTACTTCAAATCCGTCATCACTCTCTTTAATGTTAACTGAAGGAAGAGTGGTGTTTGTTTCAGAAAAATTCCTTGCTGTCCAGTCGAACAAGTCAGTGTCAAAGAACTTGTCGAAAAAGTTAGGAAACATTGGAACCTGATTTGATACTCTTGCAAGTGTCATAGCTTTACCCTCCATTTTTTTAGTTAAACATTAAATTAACTAACACAAATTTGAAGTATTTGAAGTTTTCTTTCAAACTTCACCTATCATATTTCAAATGATGTGCCAAAAGCTCATATCAGCAAGGATGTCACACTTTTAACCTGTAAGATGAAATTTTGACAATGTCAGTTTTCTTTCGACTATAGTAAAAAATTAATTTTCAATAATTTTAGAGTAAACCCATAAACAACACACTGAAAAATTGTCATCTTTACAGGTTGTTTGGGGGCCCAATTTAAGTCGCACACAAAATTTGTGTACTTAAATCACAAGTGCTGAGAATGTGATATATTCTTCGAAATTTTTGTTTGGTAAAATATACTATTTTTGCAGGCATTGAATGGATTAAGACATACCCGATGCTGAGAAAGCTAATACCACATATCCCCGGTAATGCAAAGCGAAGTTTTCGTTTTCATATCATATACTCCATTATTGACGGATTCATTCTGGGGCTGTTCGCATTAAATGAGTTTATCCTTATAAAAAGCCTTGAAGGGACTAATTACCAGATCGCATTCCTGTTTCAGGCAATGGTGATAGTCTTGTTGTTCTCGGTAGTCCTGAACGAGATACTGAACAGGGCAAGAAGCAAAAAGAAACTGATACGTAGGGTCGCCATAGCCACACGACTACCGCTGATACTACTTTTCTTGTTCCCCAAAGATGCCCTGTCGCCTGAGAATGCACACTTCTATCAACTGGCATTTCTTGCAATAATAATGGTTTACTATTTTGCAAACCCCATACTTTTTCCTGCGATCAACCACCTTCTTAAGAACTCGTATTCACATGAGGATTTTGGCAGGCTTTACAGCTATGCATCCACAGTAAATAAGGTGATGATGCTTGTGGCAACATTCCTTTTCGGGTTGTTACTTGATTACGATAATTCGGCTTACAGGTATATCTACCCTTTCATTGCTGTTCTCGGAATATTTTCCGTGTTTATTCTTACCCGTATTGAATACCATGTGAGCAGTGATATACCTCCCCGAAAAACTTTTTTCAGCGCAGTATGGACATCTTTAAAAAAAATGGTAAACATTTTGAAAAACAACAAGCCGTACCGCGACTTTGAGATGTCGTTCATGTTTTATGGTCTTGCATGGATGGCAACTGCCGCCGTGATCACCATCTTTTTCGATAGGGTACTGCATATGAATTATTCAACAGTGGCATTTTACAAAAATACATACAATACGCTTGCAATCGTTCTGTTCCCATTTTTTGGCAAATTATTAGGTAATATCGATCCTCGAAAATTTGCGATCTACACTTTCGGGTTTATGCTCTTTCACCTGTTTTTCATGGAGATGACAGAATATTTCGGACAGTATATTGTTGTGTTCGGTATTAAGATCTTTTACAGTCTGATCGTATCTTATATATTTTACGGACTGTTCACCGCAACTATGGGACTTTTGTGGCACATCGGTTCGGCATACTTCTGTAAAAATGATGAAGTAAGCGATTATCAGTCTATCCATTTAAGCCTCACCGGTGTACGAGCACTTTTTTCGCCCTTAGTGGGAGTATTTGTTCTTGAAATGTTCAGTTTCGCAGCAGTGTTCTGGTTGAGCATTCTGTCGTTGTCGATAGCTATGCTGATAATGTATATTTCAATTCGAAAGGAGAAGATATCGGCAAGGCAGTAAAAAAGCCATTGACAAATGTATTGCCAATGGCCCGAATAAAAATCTTTTTCCTGCTTACAACTATTCCTTTTCCTCACTTATCTTTGCAATATACTTCACCACACGGGCATGTAGGAATGATATCAGAGCAAGCGAAATACAAAAAACACCAAAATTCATAAGAACTCTTTCATCCAGGTTATCTGTCTCAATCGCATGAGTAACCCTGTAAAAGAAAAAGAGAAGCATAAGCGAAAGTACTGATTCAATAAGTATCAAATTACCAAGCACATTATTGCTAAAAATGTAATATACCCCCTGAACAACTCCCCAAACGATTAAAAGGACCAGCCAGGCCCCGATTATCATAAATATGTTACTTGCAAATATCTTGTAATCCTCATTTGGAAATTTTACCAGTTCGGTAACTGTCCAGATTATAAAACCTATATTCAGGAAGGCTGCAAAAAGATCCGCTGCTTTATTTTCTGTTTTCTTCAGGAAATACACCTCGCCTATCCTCAGCAAAGCTATCATTCCAAACAGAACAATAAAAAGATATGCGATGAAAGGCATCATATAAGGTATTTTAAAAACAGCCAACACTCCCAGCGCAAGGAATATCACACTTTTAAACTCTCCTAACCAGGTTGAATTCAGTTTATCCATAGTTATTTACGTTATAGTTATTAATCAAATTATTTCTTCTTTTTCTTTTTCTTTTTCTTTTGCACAGAGAAACCAAACTTGCCAATTTTTTTCCCTATTTCAAAATAATTACCGTGCGAATAAGCTATTAGGCCCGATTTCTGAAGCTCAAAAGCGCCATTCTTCTCATTAATATACTTATCATCCACCTGAACATTAACCACCTCGGCAATGAACATATCATGCGTGCCGAGACTCTTAACATCGGTAACCCTGCACTCAATGTTAACAGGCGATTCTTCAATCGTGGGTGCTTTTACCTTTACGGATTTTCCTGCAGAAAGGTTCATTTCTTCGAATTTATTATATTTTCTGCCCGAACGCACTCCGCACCAGTCAGTTGCAAAAGCAAGGTCTTTTGTTGTCAGGTTGATAACAAACTCTCCCGTTTCTTTCAATGTTACGTATGAATACCTTCCCGGACGGACAGAGATATATAGCATAGGCGGGTCGGAGCAGACCGTCCCTGTCCATGCAATAGTTATGATATTGTAATTTTCAGGCTTGTCCCCAACAGTAACCATTACTGCAGGCAGAGGATAAAGCATGTTGCCCGGCTTCCAGTTCACTTTCGGCATTTCACTCTGTTACTTGTTCTGCTTCAAACTCCATCATCACTTTTCCCTCTTTAATAAAGGAAAGTTTGTTACCTTCAATTTTGTATGAATCCATATGATCCAAATCGGTAAAGAACTCATGTTCGGGAACTCCCATACAATAGGCTTTAGTAGAAGCTATTCTTCCTGCTTTAATTTTGTTTCCTGACACTTCTGCACTCCCGCTGAAAGAGTTACACCCACTGTTTCCGCTGATACTACTTTTCTCTTTATCGATAAAAACATAAGGCGTCCTCTCTTTGAACCCGGCTTCTGCAGGAGTTTTACCATGAAATGAGATCATTATCCATTTTGTCTCCTCTGTCAAATTATATTTTTGTTCTTTGTTCATCGTCGATGATGTTTTTCGTGCAGATTTGCATCCAAATGAAAGAAAAACAACAGCCACAATCAGAAAAAATACACTTTTCATAACGTTCGGTTTTTAATGTTTGCTATTTTAGCAACAAATATATTGCTAAAATAGCACATTTAAAGTTAGGAATAAACTTAAACAGACAAAAGCATGGACGAAGATATTATCACCACAGGCACCCGGGTTGAGCATCCCCGGTATGGAGAAGGAATTCTTGCAGAAGTATCGCTTGCAAGTTACGAGATATTCTTTGAGCAGGGAGGCAAAGTTGAGATATTGAAAAGCAACACAGACCTCACAGTTCTGGAAACACCTGAAGATGCTACGCAGACATCAGTGTCGATGGAAGAGATGAGCAAGACAATCAGTATAGTGCTTGACCGCTATGGCATACTGCCTTCAAACGCTGAACTCGGTAAAAAATGGGAAGGCGGTAAGGTAGTCATCTATCCGGGAAATGACAGTCTCAAGCCCAAAGAAATACCCATCGATGCCTTTTTTCATAAAATAGTTATGGTGCGGACAGGCTGAGGGTACTTGAGCAGAATATCAATTCAAGCAGTTCTTTGACCGATGAGGAAAAGGTACATATCCAGCAGTACATAACAAAAGCTTAAGGAAGCCTTACAACCTTCAACATACTGTTTGATGATAAGAATGATCTCTTTGTAGGCAGTAAAAATAAGTAGTTATTGATCAATTCTGTCTCAGTGTCAACCTTGGCAGCGATATGTTGTTCCTTACTGCAACGATCCTGATACCGATGATGACCAGAAAGGAACTTCGTTTGTAAGGGTGTCCCGTATGATCCCTCCAACCACAGCGGTGGTAACCCCCATGATGATGGCCAGGGGCGGATGTATCTCGAATGAAAGGGCTTTGTTCAATCCGATGATAGTAAATATGGCAATTCCAATGGTATCGAAAAGAAATAGTGTGCGCCGCAGTTTCATCACCTGTCTGCTGAAAGCAATTGTAATCAGAATGCCTGCAACAATAACAATAAAATAGTTTATCGTCCTCATCCAAGCAACCGGGGTGTCGCCCAACATCATATCGCGCAGTGTGCCACCGCCCACAGCCGTGACAAATCCGATCACCGTAGCCCCGAAAAAATCGAGGCGCTTGTTGGCTGCCGTATGGGTTCCGCTTATGGCAAAAACCAGTGTCCCTATGTAGTCGAATACTTCAATGAAATTCATACTTGCAAAGTAAATAAAAAATGTGATGGATTTATTTGTAAAAGCAGTTTTAAAGATATGTGATACCAGTTAAAATATCAGGCAAGAACCGGACAACTGCTGTTGCACAATCATAACATCAGAATATCTAATTTTCAGAACTCCTGACTTAAGGACATTAATTGCTGAGTTATCAATACCTTAGTTTTTTTGCCTCGTAAATAGAAAAGTTATTATTTTTGGTAAAAAAGTATTGATATGCAAATGCAATTGCCATTATT
>JALVJU010000417.1:218-3580 GCA_027034005.1 Marinilabiliaceae bacterium | reverse complement strand
CCGACATTTTTCATAAGGCAGGCAAAAAAGTCATCGTGGTGCTTAATGTTGCCGGTGTGTGGAATGTTGCCGACTGGCAGGATTATGCCGATGCTATACTTGTTGCCTGGCTTCCCGGACAGGAGGGTGGACATGCGGTGGCTGATATCCTGACAGGTAAGGTCAATCCTTCAGGTAAACTGCCTGATTCATTCCCGGTAAAATATGAGGATATCCCATCCGCTTCTACATTCCCGGGGTTGCCTGTTGAAGCACCTGTGAATTCATTTTACCAGGAAGGAATTTACGTGGGATACCGTTACTACAACACTTTTGATGTACCTGTTGCCTATCCTTTCGGATACGGACTTTCATACACCACGTTTGAATATTCGGGTATCAAACTGAGCAGCGATGTTTTCAGGAATAACATGAAAGTTTCGGTAACAGTGAAGAACACAGGCAAAGTTGCAGGTAAAGAGGTGGTGCAGTTATACCTTGCTGCCCCGCAGGATCAGATACAAAAGCCGTCAGAAGAGCTTAAAGGTTTTGCCAAGACCAAGCTGCTACAGCCGGGTGAGAGCCAGACTTTGACCTTTGAGCTCGATGCAAGGGCACTGGCTTCGTTCTGGAGCGGAAAAAGCGCCTGGATTGCCGACAAAGGAAAATATGAAGTGCGGATTGGAGCATCGTCAAAAGATATCCGCCAAAAAGCATCGTTCTCTCTGCCTAAGGACATTGTAGTGGAGAAAGTGCATGATGTGCTTTATCCAAATTTCTATATGAAAGAGCTGAGCAAGAACGACAAATGAAAACTATGAAATTTAAAGAAATGAAAAAGTTTTTTTCAGTACTGTTTTTTTTGTTGGCAGGTGTTGCCATGTTTGCTGCCGGCATTACAAAAGATAACAATGGCGTAACGTACGATACCGGCAAAGGGTTTATCCGTTTGCAGGTTTTTTCCGATAATGTGATACGCGTTCTGGTGTCGCCTGTGAAGGACCCCGACCTGAGGGAGAGCCTGGTAGTCCTGTCGAAACCCGGCAATGGGGTGAAGTGGGATGTCACTGAGGACAGTAAAGCTGTAACTCTTTCAACGGATAAGGTTGTGGCTAAGATAGACAAGGCAACGAACACAGTAGCTTTTTATGATAAAAACGGCAAGCTGCTTCTCGAAGGGGGGAAATCGTCCTTTGTTGCCGACAGCTTTGAAGATGATAATTTTTACCATGTGACACAGCAGTTCCGTTTGAGCCCGACGGAGGCGATATACGGCCTTGGACAGTATCAGCAGGGCGTGATGAATTGGCGCGGGCATTCGGTAACACTCTTTCAGGAGAACAGGGAGATAGCCGTGCCGGTGATGATTTCAACTAACAACTATGGCCTGCTTTGGGACAACTACTCGCTTACAAAGTTCGATGATGAAAAAGAGCTTACCACTCTTTGGTCTGATGTGGCGGATGCCATCGATTACTACTTCATTGCAGGAAACAGTTTTGATGAGATAGTTTCGGGATATCGTTCCCTTACCGGGCAAGCCCCGATGTTTGCAAAATGGGCATACGGCTACTGGCAATCGAAAGAGAGATATCACACACAGGATGAGATAGTGGGTACGGTGAAGGAGTATCGTGAGCGCAAGCTGCCGCTCGACCTGATCGTTCAGGACTGGATGTACTGGGGCGACCTTGGCTGGAGTGCACTTGATTTCGACAGGAAGAAATTTCCCGAGCCTGCAAAGATGATTAAAGATATCCATGACATGAACACTCATATCATGATCTCCATCTGGCCCAACTTTGCCACAAAATCGAAAGTTTACAAGGAGATGAAAGAAAAAGGTTTTCTTGTGGGTAACAAGGAGAGTGGGCAGAATAGGGGACTGTACGATGCGTACAACCCTGCCGCAAGGGACCTGTACTGGCACTATCTGAACAAGAATATGTTCTCCATAGGCATGGATGCCTGGTGGATGGATGCCACTGAGCCGGAAGTGCCGGGAGAGACCCTTGAGCAGAGAGTGGAGAATTTCATTGCCCTGGGTGACAATCATCTTGGTACAATGCGCCGTTACATGCTGCCTTTCTCGTTGATGTCAACCAAAGGCGTTTACGAACATCAGCGTCAGACAACTGAAGAGAAGAGGGTACTGATTCTTACCCGTTCGGCTTTCGCCGGACAGCAACGCTATGGTGCTGTAAGCTGGTCGGGCGATATCCATGCACAGTGGTATGTGCTGAAGAACCAGATAGCGGCAGGGCTGAATTTCTGTGCAACAGGTATACCTTACTGGACGACCGATATCGGCGCTTTTATCCCTGACAATCCGCTCGGGAACAGGGACAATGCCTACCGTGAGATCTATCTGCGCTGGTTCCAGTATGGTGTATTCAACCCTGTGTTCCGCTCACATGGTTCAGGTACTGCACGCGAGATATGGAACTTTGGAGATGAAGGGTCATGGACTTACGAACCTTTAAAGAAATTCGATAACTTCAGGTACAGAATGCTGCCTTACCTCTATTCAATGGCATGGCAGGTAACATCGAATGATTACACCATGATGCGTGCTCTGGCCTTCGATTTTAAGGATGATGCTAATGTTTACAACATTGATGATCAGTACATGTTCGGGCCTGCATTCCTTGTGCGTCCCGTAACCGAAAAGATGTACTACGAGAAGAACTATCTCGGTGACTTGATAACGGGGAATGAATTGTTCGATAAAGATGGCAATCCCGGCGGACTGACAACCGAGTTTTACAACGGCATTGATTTCGATACCCTTGTAACAACGGATGTAAGGGATAAGATCGATTTTGACTGGAACGACGGGGTGTCAAGGCCTGAAGGGATACATCAGCACTACTACAGCATTAAGTTTTCAGGTAAGATAGAAGCTCCCGAGACAGGGAAATACACTTTCCTTACAACTTCGAATGACGGCATCCGCGTGGTCATTGACGGTAAGACGGTCATTGAAAACTGGACACCTCACGGGGCAACTGTTGATATGGGTGACATTGAACTTGAGAAAGGGAAGAAGTATGACATCACCGTTGATTACTTTCAGACTCTCGGGGGCGCGGTTACCAAGCTGACATGGATAAAACCGTCGGTGGCTGCAAAACTGAAAGCTAAGGAGCTTCCACCGGTGAAGTCAGTTCAGGTCTACCTTCCCAAAGGAGCCGAATGGTATGACTTCTGGCGTGGTGATAAGTATGACGGCGGACAGACCATTGAGGTGCCTGCACCGATAGATGAGATACCTTTGCTCGTTAAGGCAGGTTCGATAGTTCCTTTTGGGCCGTTCCTGCAGTATGCAGAAGAGAAACCTGCTGACCCCATAGAGATCAGGGTTTACACCGGTGCCGATGCCG
>JALVJU010000417.1:0-208 GCA_027034005.1 Marinilabiliaceae bacterium | reverse complement strand
GGTGAGAGAAAAGGTGAATTCCCCGGAATGCTCAAAAAACGCACTTTCAACATCGTGTGGGTTGACAAAAACCACGGCGTTGGCCCGGAACCGGTGAAAAAATCCGATAAGGTTGTGAAGTACTCCGGGAAAGAGGTGAAGGTGAAGAGGTGACCGGGGGCTCTCCTTAATTTTGGAAAGGTTATTGTAAAAACCATTTTTGATGAAA
>JALVJU010000416.1 GCA_027034005.1 Marinilabiliaceae bacterium | reverse complement strand
AACCCTTTAGCCATTTAACCCTTTAACCATAGAAACATAGAAACAATGAGCACTTTAAATCAACTAAAAAAAATAAAATCAGCTGCCGCAAAGATGACACGGCTGCAAGAGAATGACATCAAAAAAGCCCTGCAGGGAATTTCAGAAGCCCTGCTCAACAACATTGATGCAATCTTAAAAGAGAACAAACGGGACCTTGACCGGATGGACCCTGAAGATCCGAGATACGACAGGCTGAAACTCACGGAAAGCCGTATCAAGGACATGGCAGGCGATGTGCTGAACGTAAAGGATTTGCCCTCTCCCCTCGGGATCATCTTAGAAGAACGCACTCTGCCCAACGGCCTGGAGCTGAAAAAGGTATCTGTGCCACTTGGAGTTGTTGGAGTTATCTACGAAGCACGGCCAAATGTAACCACAGATGTGTTCAGCCTGACTTTTAAGGCAGGGAATGCATGTGTTCTGAAAGGTGGCAGTGATGCCATCTACAGCAATACGATCCTTACCGGGCTGATAAAAAAAGAACTAGAGAATGCCGGCATCGATCCCGACATCATCCAATTGTTGCCACCTGACAGGCAGGCAGCAAAAGAACTGATGGAGGCAGTTGGCTACATCGACATCCTTATTCCAAGGGGCTCGCAGAACCTTATCGACACTGTTAGAGAGAACTCTAAAGTGCCAGTCATCGAAACAGGTGCGGGTATCGTTCATACTTATTTTGACAGATCGGGAGATCTTGAAAAAGGAAAAAGGATCGTGTTCAATGCCAAAACACGCAGGGTAAGCGTCTGCAATGCGCTGGACTGTCTCATCATCCACAAAGAACGCCTGAGCCATCTTCCCGAACTTGTTGAAAAGATGGCAGATAAAAATGTTGAGATATTTGCCGATGAAAGTGCTTATGAGGCCCTTTCGGGCAGATATCCTGAAAACCTGCTTCACCATGCAACACCGGAGTATTTCGGCACTGAATTCCTTTCGTACAAAATGGCCATCAAAACCGCAGGCAATTTTGATGAAGCCCTCGACCACATAGCCAGATACAGTTCAAAACACAGTGAAGCGATCATCTCTGAGGACGAGAAGGCCATCGAAGCATTCTACCGTGATGTGGATGCTGCAGCCGTGTATGCCAACACCAGCACAGCTTTCACCGATGGTGCACAATTTGGCATGGGTGCTGAGATCGGCATCAGTACGCAAAAACTTCATGCCCGCGGGCCCATGGCGCTGAAAGAGCTGACCAGCTACAAGTGGATAGTGAAAGGTAACGGACAGATACGCGAATGATGAACAGTTGCCCTGCAAATTTTTTTCTTACCTGCGGATACATTAAATTTGAATACAAAAGCACAAAAATAAAACCACAGAACCATGAGACAATTCCTGACAGTAAACGACATCGGCGATATCGACGGCGCATTGACAGAAGCCCGGATACTTAAGCGCAACCCGTACGGATTCAGTTATCTCGGCAAAAACAAAACAATGATCCTCCTTTTCTTCAACTCCAGTCTGCGCACTCGCCTAAGTACCCAAAAGGCAGCAAAGAACCTGGGTATGGAGGTCATCGTCCTCGATGTGAACAAAGACAGCTGGAAGCTTGAATCCGAATATGGTGTCATCATGGACGGTGACAAGCCGGAGCACCTGCGTGAGGCCATTCCTGTTATCGGAAGTTACTGTGACATTATCGGGATACGCTCTTTTGCGTCGCTCACCGATAAGGAGGCCGACTACAACGAAGAGACGATAAATCAGTTCATCAAGTACTCGGGAGTTCCCATTGTCAGTCTGGAATCTGCTACAAGGCATCCCCTTCAGGCCTTTGCCGATATGTTTACCATCGAGGAATACAAGCACAAAAAGCGCCCGAAGGTTGTGCTTACCTGGGCCCCTCATCCTCGTGCACTTCCTCAGGCCGTGGCAAATTCGTTCATTGAGTGGATGAAGGTTGCCGATGTCGACCTTGTGGTAACACATCCCGAAGGGTACGAACTTGAGCCGTCGCTGATGGAAGGGGCTACTGTTGAGTACGATCAAAAGAAAGCTTTCGAGGATGCAGATTTTATCTATGCCAAAAACTGGTCGTCGTACACAAACTACGGACAGATACTTTCAACAGACAGGGCATGGACCGTGGATGAAGAGAAAATGGCACTCACGAACAATGGCTATTTCATGCACTGCCTTCCCGTACGCAGGAACATGGTAGTTACCGACGGGGTCATTGACAGCTCACGATCTATCGTGATCCCGCAGGCAGCAAACAGGGTAGTGTCCGCTCAGGTTGTTATTAAACGAATGCTCGAAAAACTGTAGGACTTTATTTTTCGCCATCAAAAAGGGCTAAAGCCCTAATAAATCATCAGATAGAAAACATGACACATTCTTCCGGTCCTTCCCCCCTCAGTGGGGACAAGAGGGGGGCACCTAAACTCACCATAGTAAAAGTCGGAGGCAAGGTTGTTGAAGATCCGGGATATCTTCAACAACTGCTTACCGATTTCTCCTGTATCGAAGGAAACAAGATACTTGTTCACGGCGGGGGCCGCTCTGCTACTGCCATGGCTGAAAAGCTGGGAGTAAAAACAGAGATGATAGGCGGCCGGCGCATCACAAACAAAGAGATGCTTGATGTTGTGCTGATGGTGTACGGAGGACTTATCAACAAAAATATCGTTGCACAGTGCCAGGCGCTCGGGATGAATGCCATTGGCCTTACCGGTGCCGACCTTAACATCATAAAAGCGGTTAAGCGCCCTGTCAGGGATATCGATTACGGATATGCCGGCGATGTGGTATCTGTTCAGGACGAGCAGCTTGCCATACTGCTTGAAAGCGGTGCTGTTCCGGTTATCGCACCTCTCACCCATGACGGGAGCGGATTGATGCTCAACACTAACGCAGATACCATGGCAGCGGAAACGGCTAAAGCCCTCTCCGGCAAGTACGAAACGACACTGGTTTACTGCTTTGAAAAACCGGGAGTACTGCTTAATCCCGAAGATGACAGTTCGGTGATCGATACTCTGGCTTACAGTGATTTCAAAAAATATCAGGAAGACGGGACCATCAACGAAGGGATGATACCAAAACTCGACAACGGATTTGATGCACTTAACTCCGGAGCAAAAGAGATAATTATCACAAGTGCAAGCTCACTTGGTAAACTAAACGTTTCAGGTACAAGATTGTCGCTTTAATTGCTAATGCTTGTCAGCATAAAAACATTTAAAAAAAACTCAAGGATGACCGATAACGTAAAAACAGAAGCAGTAGAACTGCTGAAAAAACTTATTGCCGTTCCGTCACTTAGCCGTGAGGAAGACAAAGCCGCAGATATCGTTCAGGAATTCTTCAGTTCAAAGGGCTTTCAGGTGAACAGGAAAGGGAATAACCTATGGGTAACGGCAGGGGAAAAAGACACGTCGAAGCCGGTGCTTCTCCTTAACTCGCACATCGACACGGTAAAGCCGTCCGACAGGTGGACTTATCCCCCTTTTGAACCGACATTGGAGAACGGCAAACTGACAGGTCTTGGGAGCAACGATGCAGGGGCGCCTCTTGTCTCTCTCAT
>JALVJU010000415.1 GCA_027034005.1 Marinilabiliaceae bacterium | reverse complement strand
TATCGATCATTTTTACGACCTCTTGCTGCACATCCTTATCATCTGAGAATGTTGCGATGATGCGGGCCGCCTCGTTCATTTTATTTTTAAGTTCAACCTGCTTGGCAGTGAGCTTTATGGCAGTATCAGGTTCTGCAGCTGTATTAACATCGTCTTTTTGGCATGCACTGAACATCAAGCCAATGGAGAGTATCAAAAAGCACCTTCTCAAATTAGATGGATTTTTCATTGTTTATTTTTTTGTAGTTATACAATAATATTTTGTTCAGAACAATTTTTTTTATTTCCGGTTAAAAAACCTAACACATAAATCCCTTAGACGCAACTAACAAAAGAGGTTGTTCTTAAGAAATTGGAAAATCAGGATACCATGTATGGCTAACATAGATTCAACAATAATCTCCCTTTAAAATAACCTATTAAAACTTCACCCCTATTATGGGCGAGAGAACAAGATGATCAAAACCTATACTAATAAGATAAGTGCCTGAGGCCCTAACCCCGAAAAAAAGTTTGTTGCTCAGTTCATAATGATAATCTAAATTCACATTTATCCCAAGCTCCTGATCGTCCAAAACTCTTGTTCCCAAATACAATTTACCATTTTGTACATAGGCATCAAAACGTGGAATTAACATTATATCATAAACAAGACCAATACCCGGAGTAAACTTATGCTTATCTTTAATATCGAACTCATAACTAAAATTTAAGCTATAATCCTGATAAAAATAAAACGTCTCGTTCCCTAAAATAAAATCATTAGTAGTTTGGTCATTTGCTTTGGAATACATAAATCCAACACTTACTATCAAGTCATTAGGCAATTTATATCCCGCTTCAGCCCACAATGTTTGACCGTGCAATAAACCATCAAAAACATTCATATAATACCCCGGCCCGAACTTAACAAATCCATTAAAATCATTCTTCTTTGTCAACTGTTCCTGTGCATTGCCACATAACCAGAATGATATAAAAGCAGGCAACAATAAATATCTCAATTTAAACATCTCTTTCTGTTTTTTTAAAATGAATAATATAAGTTTATACCAATAGTAGTAAGTGTTATATAATCTTTCGATTCACTGTAGTGTTTCCCGTTTACAGAAGCCATAAATGAAGGAGTAAAGCGAAAACCATACTCAAATTGCACAACGAAACTGCTGCTAAAATCATTCAATTTTTCATAATTCACAACTGATATAGTTTTATTTAATTCTTCTGAATAAAAAGAATATGTTTCTTTCCAGCGGTTTGCCTTAACATTTTTTAAAGAGTAACCTATTCCAAAACGCAGCAAATGTCTTTTACTGTCAATGATCCTCAGGTTTCCCATTAGGTCAGTTGTAACGATGGCACTGGTATTGATAATATCTTGGGGATAATCTGCCATTGTTGGTAAAGTAACAATACTATTAACAAAACCCACATTAAATTCAGCATCTAAATACCGGTTAATTTTTCTTCCATAGCCCGTTTGGTACATTGCCGAAAAAACATCATCATAACCATTAAGACAAGCATACAACCCAAACTTGAACATATTATTATCTTGTCCAAAACTTTTGCTGTTATCGGGATCCTGTGCATAAATCATACTGCCCAAAGTAAAAATCAAAACCAATGACCTTAATTTCATAAACATAATTAAACCAATTAAATGATGCCGGAATAAATTCCGGCATCTATATACATTAATAATAAATTATCTCTGTGGTAAACCACACATCACCATTCATCTTCCTTTTAACCTTGCCATTATAAGTTCCTGCTTCCAAATTATGATTTTTCTCGGAAGAAATTACAAAATCCCTAGGCATCTCTCTTACCCCCACTAAATCATTTGTTGATTTATAAGTATGCGAAATCGAAGGTTTCAGTGTTAAATTGTCATTCACCTTAACTGTTGCCTCAATGTTTAATTTAACAGTTCCTAACTTGTCAAGTTCGACCATACCCAAATAATTAACAAGTTCACTCTCTTTCCATTCTGGATCCAACACTATATTTATGTGCTTGACCTTATCCTCGTATTTTCTCATCTTCCTCACTAAATTCCTTGAGAAATGAGTAGGGGCATCATAATGCCTTTCTATTTCAGCAACATTATTTTCTGCATCTACCACATAAGCATCGGCAAAAACAATATTAATATCCGGCCCCCCACTGAAGATTCCTCCATAGAAATTTTCTACGTGCATATCAATAAGTTTAAAGTTAAATGTAGTATAATTACTGGTTCCATTTCCTGTTCCTCCCGTGCCGGTATTTCCCCCACCATCGGCAATAATCTCATTTTCGGGGGTAATGATATAAACAGGGTGGGTTCCAGCATAAGCTTCGTTAACTTCGGGAACCTGCTGAACCTGATTTGAACTTTTTAAATTTGAAAACACATACCCAATATTCACCGAGTCGTTGGTCAGAGGGTGGAACGAGATAGTGGGTATGCGATTGCCTTCCGGATAATCTTCCAACGGGTATGGCACATAAAGTACAAGGTCGTTTTCAACAAGGAATTTTTCAAGATCAAAATCAGATGCTTCGCCGCTCTTGAGCAGTGAGGAAGATGCTGCATGCCTGAACCTTTTTGCAAAATGAGTAGCGGCTGCGGATTTTAATTTGCTATTTTCTTCGGGACGGAACAAGTCCTTAAACCTTACATAATCGTCTCCATACATCTGCATATCGATCATTTTTGCAATCTCTTGTTGCACATCCTTATCGTCTGAGAATGTTGCGATGATACGGGCCGCCTCGTTCATTTTATTTTTAAGCTCAACCTGTTTGGCAGTGAGCTTTATGGCAGTATCAGGTTCTGTTACCGTGGTGACATCGTATTTTTGGCAAGCATTGAACATCAGGCCAATGGAGAGTACTAAGAAATACCCCCCCAATTAAATATTTTTTTCATTATTTGTTTTTTTATATATGAATACTATTACTTTCCATAAAACAGTTGTTGTCCCTTTATTTAACACATACTAAAACACAAGCCCCTTTGCAGGAGCTAACGGAAGAAGCAGCCTTTAAGCATTTTGGATATTGCAGTGCAGAGAGCGGCATCTGCATGTGATGTGGTGATGAAATATTTCACAGGTCGGGTTTGGATATTGGTAAGATTTAGGTTTCGCTATATCAAACATACATAAAAAGTTTTATTTCTGCAAATAAAAATCAGAAGCCGATATGACGTATATGAAAAACATCTTTGTGGCTTTTTCGCCTCCTTCATGGTCAGTGCGAGGAAAGCACACGGGCCGTTTATTGCGGATGTAATGTGCGGGGTTTCTGCCGCCCCCCCCAACTACCCGCGTGGCGAACCCGATCATTATCAATCTATATCATACCCCCCCCTGCCCCTCCGAGGAGGGGAGTTTAAACAACATACCCCTTAACAAGGGGCACACCTATGCCTTCTTTTAAAACCTGCATATGACAGGAGCTGGTACAAATATTTTTCGCTTACTCTTTTGAGAATCACAGCTTAACTTAATCGCATTGGCCCTTACCGAGGGACCTTTTTGTATGGCCACGGACATTTTCGGGGGAGATGTTGCCCCGTACATGCGGCCCAATGACACC
>JALVJU010000414.1 GCA_027034005.1 Marinilabiliaceae bacterium | reverse complement strand
ACGGCTTGTTTCCTTACCGCATCTCATAACTGCTTCAGACTGAACGACAAATTGGCCTGTGTAATCCTTTCATATTACTGGGTATTTAATTATTATATAAACGTACGCTTCGTGGCGTACCAGAGGCGCGGAGACGCAGAGGAGATCTTCCTCACCCCCTCGCTCCCCCTCTCCGTTGCGGTGAGGGGGAAGGAACGTGAAGTTATAGGTTTTAACTATTGCTCTTTCAAAGGGGGTGAGGAACACTCCAAGAACAGGAATTCCTCCCTCATTTCGGGGGAGGTTAGGTGGGGGCTTTACTCTATCGTGCCATTACCTGACAACCAGTTTTTCCGTTTTTACAATCCTTGCCTTTTTGTCCGTGAAAACAACCAGATATGTACCGCCAGGAACATTCAAATCGAAGAAATTATTATCAACCTTTGTGATCATTTCGCCCGTAAGAGTATAAAGTGAAACCGATATCCCCTCCGGCTTTTCCACTACGATATACGACGTAGCCGGATTGGGATACACCTTCACAGCCGGACTTTGCCTGACCTTCATCACACTTGTAGTTGTATCTTTTGCCTTTTCACGCAGCATTTCTATCATCCTCACCGACATGGAATCAGCAGCAAGAGAGCCATCGGCGCCATCTCCGGCATCAACACCTACCTCTATCCAGGTGTCAGTCCTGTCGTTCCAGAAACGGCGAGTCTGCATACCTGCACCTGCAGTCTTCAATGCTTTTAAAGTATCCATCATAAATTCTATGTAGGCGAGGTTTTGATCTATGGCCCAATGCTCCTCATCTGTACCGTTCAAATTTTTCCAGAAAGCTGGGGCCCAGTGGTCTATCCAGAAGTTTATTCCTGTCTCTTTCCTGAAATTTACAGCATGATGAATGCCCCAATCGACAGTAGTATCGGTCGAACCCGCCCTCATAGTTTGCTCTTTTATCATTCTTAAAGTATCAGGATGGACATCAGGGCTCCATTTGAACCATTCGCCCATGCCATAACTTCCGCTGAGTGAACCTACGTAGTAGATAGGTTTTCCTGAATCCGGAGCCGGATCATCCCCGAAAGGAAAATCCAGCGTCTCCAGCTCTCCACGCTTTGATGACCCCCATGGTTTGTACGACATTATCCGGTCAGGATTGTATTCTCTGAAAATAACGGTCAAAGAATCGTAAAGCCAGTTGAGGCTGTCCCTGTAAACATGTTTATCGTTTGGCTGCAGGTCTCCGTTCTCATCTTCGTAATATTCCCAGCCGTGAAATTCTATCACAGGGCACATTGCCAGCAGATGGCTTTTGTCCTTGTAAGCCTCAGACAACTGTTTCCAGCCGTTAAAGTGTCTTTGTTTCACATATTCCGGCATGGTCTTAACCCCCTTGTCTTCAAAGCTTACCTGTAAACATATAGCCATGCCCCTATCGGTGAAATCATCGATCATATCGCCCACGAATTCAACTGCTGCCGGATCAAGGATAGTGTCTCCTGTTGCCTCATCATACATCAGTGCGTCCCTCGTGACCCAATGTAGCCTTCCCCCGTTGATGCCCAGCGTCTGTAACGAATCCAGTATCCTCGGAGAGTAGTTGTCAATCGAAATATTCGTATCGCCGGCAGGAGGGATCGTGAACAGCCACCAGCTTCCATGGCTCATTTTCTTTAACCACTCTTCCGGGGTTACCGGGCCATCTGGTGGTACTTGCGGGAAAACTTTAAATGCAATTAATAAAAACAGTATTAAAACAGTTGGTCTCATTGTGTTATCCTTTTTACATCGTCTCAGTAAATCACTTCATTTCTTTAACTTTTCTTCTGAAAAGTTCTATAATTGCCACTGACATCTTTTCACTATCGGTCATGTCGGGTTTTGGCCTTATCAGGTCGTTCGTCTTGTCGTCCCAGAAGCGCCTTGTCTGCAGGCCTGCTCCCCCTGATCCTATTGCCTTAAGGGTATCCATGAAGAATTCGGTGTAGGCAACATTCTGTTCAATCGACCATCGTTTTTTATCTTTATGTTTAGATTTGGGCTTGCTTTTTGCCCAGAAGTTAGGCTCCCAGTGGTCGCACCAGAAAGGTATGCCGGTTTTTTCCCTGTACTTCAAAGCAGCATTAACTCCTGCCATCCGTTTCCCGACCGGTCGGCCGGCATTCATGGTCTCATCCTTCAGTTTCTGCAACTCTTCGACCGGCATATCTGGCTTCCAACGTTCCCAGTGGCCTAATCCATAACTTCCGCTGAACGAAGCAATGTAATAAAACGGCTTTTCGCTGTCAGGTGCCGGATCGTTGCCAAATGGAAAATCCAGGGTGTTAAACTCGGCATTCTTTGCCGAGCCCCATGGTTTGTATGACATTATCCTTGTGGGATTTGATTCCCTGAAAATAACCGTCAGGGTATCATAAAGCCAGTTTAAGCTGTCACGCATCATCTCCTTTGTCATCGGCTTGCCGTTGTAAGTGTCATTCTCCCATCCATGAAATTCGATAACAGGGCACATTGCAAGCAAGTGGCTTTTCCCTTTCATTCGTTCGGACACTTCACGCCAGCCATTGTAATATCTTTGCTTTACCTTAGGCCCCATATCCTTATCGCCAAAACTTATCTGGAGGCAGATAGCCATATTTCTTGCCATGAAGTCATCCACCATTTTTTCCACAAAATCGAGTGAATTTTTGTAAAGATGACCGTTTTTATCAAACATATCTTTTGCCTGCCAGTGAAGCCGTCCGCCGTTAATCCCCAGAGCCTGCAGACTGTCGATGATGCGCGGGGAATAATTGTCAACTTTTATCCTGTTATCCTTTTCTGGGGGAATGCTGAATATCCACCAGCTTCCGTAATTCATTTTCTCAACCCACTCCTGAGGCGACAGCGGCTCATCAGGCGGTGTTTGGGGGAATACCCTTAAAGAGGCAAATACAACAACTAAAAATATTAATATCCTTTTCATTTTTTCATGTTTTACAAATTACGCACGGATAGAATATCACTGAGGCATGGAAACGCAAAGGTAACTGCGGATCACTAATGGGCCTCACCCCCTGGCCCTCCCGATATTCATAGGGACAGGCTCTCTCCGTTGCGGAGAGGGGGAAGGAACGTGATTTCCTGAGGTTTAACGATCACTTTTCAATGGGGGTGAGGAATACCAAAAACAATATCCCTCCCCCACTTTGGGGGAGGTTAGGAGGGGGCTTTCCTTACAATGCCACCATTCTTATATCCCTCAGTTTAAACAACTCCCCGTTGAATTTACCTGCCGATTTTACAACTATTTTATGATCGCCCGGCTCCAATTCAACTCTGCCTACATACAGGTGCTCACGGTGCTGCCCTTCCACAACGGTTTTAACAAAATCTTTACCGTCAATAGAAACCTTATACCTGTTGCCATCAGAAGCTTTTACCGCATCATACGATATGTAAATGTCAAATTGAGCTTTTTTGTTATTCCTTGCATCCCATTCAGCAGCATTGTCCGGCTGTTCCCATCCTGTCAGGAAGTCTGTTCTCCAGTTACCTCCGGCATAACGCAGCTTCTTGCCATGCAGTGTCGCATATGTCACATGCAGCCTGTTGTACTGAATGTTTGTAAGTAGCAGCCTGGGCGATTTTACAGGCACAATGCCATCGCACTCAAGGGCAAGCACGGCAACAGGCCTCTCCTGCGGATAGGTCGAAATGGTAACTTCAACATCCTTGTCATTGAGCCGCCTGATCGGCAATTCCTTGTTATCAGGATTTGTTAGAAGCCATGCCCGCTTAACATTGGAACTAAGGCCGCCAAGAATAAATTTCCCGTCTTTAGGCCATTGAAAGATATGACAATAAAGCATGTTTCCTTTTCTGGTGATCTCGCCAAACGACTGCGACACAAGAGGGTTTCTCTCTGTACCCTTTATCGCTTCCTTGTTCACATCCATCCATTCACCTATTCCACCAAGTATGCCCCGGTCAACAATATCAATAGTCCCGTCGCCCTTAGGCCCGATATTCAGGAGCATATTCCCGCCTTTTGCCACTGCCTTAACAATAAGTTCGATAAGGTAACCAGGTGAATGATGTGTGTGGTCCAGCCTGTGATATCCGTATGATTCATTGGTAGAGGGAATAGCTTCCCAAAGGCCGTCAGTGTACGGGAACTCAACAGGCTTATCATTTGTCGATTTATATGTGGCCCTGTAGTCACCGGCACCCCTGCTGTTGATGATCAGGTCGGGCTTGTACTTCAACGCTGTATCAACCACTGCCTTATTCAGGTCGATTGGGCCCCAGTTCATGGTATCGAACCAGATGATATCGGGATCATATTTTTTTATCAATTCGATGAGCTGGGGAATAGATTTTTGATAGTAGTATTTCCTGATCCTTGCATAGTATGCTGTATCAGTTTTCCACCAGTTTCTTTTGGTCGGTTGTCCTTTGTAATCCCATGTGTTCCTCTCCCCATTGGGATCAGCCCAGTCCTGGGCGTGCGAATAGTAAAACCCGAACAGCACTCCTGCTTTTTTGCAGGCTTTTTTGAGGTCCTTCATGGGGTCATGGTGCCATGGCGTTCCGTCAACCACATCATAGTCGGTAATGTCGGAATCGAACATGGCAAAACCGTCGTGATGCTTTGCAGTGATGACCATGTATCCCATTCCTGCATTCTTCAAAACCCTGACCCACTCTTCTGCATTGAACTTAACAGGATTGAACTTAGCTGCAACCTCACTTTTGTACTCCTCAACAGGTATCTGAAAATGCCTCATCAGATGTTCTGCATAAAATCCGTGACAGGTCTCGCCTTTCCACACTCCCGCCATGGTGGAATACACACCCCAGTGGATGAACATTCCGAACTTCTCGTACTGCCACTGTTCAAGCGGGGTTTTGAATTTTGATTTTTGATCCTGCTTGCTTTCCGGATCGGTAAAAGCACATGAATTGATAACTGCAATAAGAACCGATAAAATGGCAATTTTAAAAAATGGATTAAGTTTCATAGGTTCGGGGGTTAATTGATTATGGACTATTTTTTTATCAGTTTAAATGTTCTGCTTCCGGCTTTTAAAAGGTATACTCCCGGCTTAAGAATCCCTGCATTGATCTTTGCCGAGTTTTCTTCTGGGCCCATCTCTTTCTCCAGCACTTTTGTTCCGGCAATGTTATACATAGTGAGCTTTAGGGGAAATGCACTCTGTCTTTCTATTTTGACAGCACCGGTAAACACTGTAGGATAAACTTTTATATCACTGTACAAATCTTCGATACCGCTAGATGTAAAATATTCAAGGGCTCCTGCATCAGGGCTGCTGTCTCGCTCATTGTTTGCATAATCATAAACCGGAGAATAGCCTGGATCGGCATACCCGATTGCAGGGGAACCGACATTCAGGCTGAGATCATAACTGTAAGCCACATCATGATAATCAGCAGGGGCATTAACAAACTGCGGGCCTGCCTCTAAGGTGCTTACTTCAACACCTGAAATATCATTGTCTCTTTTGACCGTTCCATTAACGCCGAAAATCAAATTGTTCCTGACGACAAGATCGCCAACATCACTACCTGCTGAAAGGGCATAACCACCCCAATCGGTATCCACAACCGAGATGTTATTTATCATTTTAATATCTCCGCCTCCCTGGGCACTGATGCCGATATTGTTTCCCCCTACGCTATCGGTCCCCGCATACCTCACACTATTGGTGTAAGAGTTCATGAAACAGGTATTGTTTATAAAATCTATCCTGTAACCGTCATTGGAGTGAACCCCCGAATACCCGTTCCAGTAACAAATATTGTTCACAACCACTATCCTGCCGTTCCCGTTGATCCATTCCTCTTTATTGTTTCTTTGAAGGGATATGCCCTTACCCTCATCTATCCGTGGTGTGATAATGGTTTTTGCCGGCGACCATGAATATATTTCATTGTAATTGTGGTGTACCAGGTTGTTGCTTATAAGTATTGCCGTATCTCCGGCATCCACAGGAAGTGTTTTTGTCACAACAAATGCGTGTGTTCCGGAATAAGACCTCCGTGAACAACCGTATATCTCATTGCCTGCCACTTTTACGTAGGTGCCGTCAGAAACCCTTAATCCACCGCCCGGCGTGTAGCTGATCGTATTGTCAAGTATCTCAACATGATCAATTGCCGTACTGAGATACATGCCCCTGGTATCGGTATAGGAAGGCCTAACTACTTTATCATCGCTAATATCAGGATAAGTCTCATCCTTAAAGATCCCATCCGGATCTGAGCCTTCCTCATCACGATGTTTGATATCTGCCGGGGCAGGATCGGTAACCTCCCCCTGAAGATTTTCGTCATCGATAATGTAAACAAACTGCAGGGCCTTTGCCGTGGACAATGGGATATTCTCGACTTCTCCCTGAATCTTTAGCTCCTTGATCCTAAGATAAGAGCAGTTCTTTACCCTTATAATATTTGCCCCATCCCCTTTAATAATCGTGGGCCGGTCGGCATAACCCTTGTAAGAAGTTATAGTAATATAATTTGATGCATTACCGTGCAGCCTTGAGATATTGAGACTGTTTTCCCCGTTCCACAGATGTGCATCATCAGGGGCACCGTAAACATAACCGGGGTCGTATGAAACGTTGTGGTATTCTCCGATTATAAAAATTGTATCACCGGGATTCACACTATCAGCTGCCATGTCAAAACTTTGAAACGCAGCCCCGGGGCTTTTGCCGTTATTTGAATCTGAACCCTGTTCCTGGTCAACATACCAGTTCTTTTGTCCGTTAACAATAACGCTTGATGCTAAAAAAATTAAGAATAAAACTTTTTTCATATAACAATTGATTTTAAACAAACTTATCCCAAAATATTAAGTTTTAGTATTAATTATCACCCGAAAATCTTTAAAATAAAACCATGTTGCACCCTAATTATTACCATAAAGCTCAAGTTCAGCAAGGTAAAAGGTTTTCGTGCCGTTTATCAAAACACGGAATTCCGATGCTGTAACAGGTTGTTTAAGCATTTTTACCGGCTCGAATTTCGGTTTCCACTTGTAAACGGTTTTCCATCCGCCATTGCCATCAGGGATTTGCAATTCAGGCCTGAAACGGGGATACCACTCTTCTCCCCGCCATAAGGCAATGCCGGTTACTGTTACAGGATGGTCAAATTTTGCCTTTACCCACAACTTTGTAGTATCATTCTTATCCAGTTGTACATGCCAGTTGGTCAGTGCGTCCTGATCAGTAAGGTTTGCCATCTGATCTTCGTTGACCGAAGCAGAAAGCTTAGCATCGAGGGTCAGCGGACGCTGGGCAAGAAGGGGTTCTGCATCCATCACATCTTTGTCCATGCTAATCTCAAGGGTAGTAACGATCTTATCCCTTCCTGAAGCGGGAACGTTCACCGTAAAACCATTCTTATCTTTTTTGAGTACCATCTTCTTTCCGTTGAGCAACCTTGCCGATCCAACATCAATGCCCGGCAGATAGGGGAAAGTCATATTTTCAACATCATTCCACCTGAAGATATGCAGATAAACTTTATTCCCTTTGCGTGTGGACACTCCCCATTCACCGGGAAGATATGGTCCGCCGCGAGACTCACGAATACTTGTTTCTCCGTTTTGTTTCCACCAGTCAGCTAACTGCTTTAATCTTGTCACCTCTTTGGGGTTCAGCGAACCGTCGCCCCTGGGCCCTATGTTGAGCAACATATTGCCATCGCCGCCCCAGGTATAAAGAAGTATCTCCATCAACTGCAACAACGGTTTTGCATTGGTTTTAGGATTGTAGCCCCACTGGCCCGTTGTTGTATGACATGCCTCCCAATTATGTTTATTGTTGAAGTAACTCACATTGTGTTCCGGAGTGTAAAAATCGGCACCTACGCCGCCGCGGTCGTTTACCATGGCATCGGGCCGATACTTGCGTATCATTTTCATAACCTCTTCGGACGTATTCCCCCAGTTGCCGGGGCCAAGCCCGTCAAACCATATCTCGAATATCTTACCGTAGTTGGTAAGAAGCTCTTTCATCTGTGCCTTGTAAAACTTTATGTAACGGTCGTGATGATCTTCAGAATCGCAATCGGGATGGTGCCAGTCCCGGGGAGAGTAGTAAAACCCAAAACCGAAATCCTGTTTGCGGCATGCCTGCTCAAGCATCTTTAAAATATCCTTTCCGTAGGGAGTGTTCATTATGTCGTAGTCGGTCACTTTTGAGTCGAACATGCTAAATCCCGCATGGTGCTTTGCCGTGAACACGAGATACTCCATTCCGGCGCTTCGTGCAATGGAGACTATACTGTCAGGATCGTATTTTACGGGATTGAAAGTCTTGTACTGTGCATCGTACACCTCAGGTTCTATCCTGGCCACTTTGTATGGCTTACCCCCCGGGTGGTGGCCCGGACTGTTGCGGCTGTGGCTCAACTGCGCCCCTATTTGACTGATAGGCCCCCAGTGGATGAACATCCCGAACCGTTTGTTTTTCCAATTCTCAACAGCTGCCGGGCCCGCAGAAGGCACTTTTATGCTTTTGTCAACTTTGTAAAGCTGAAACTCGTCGGTATTCTTTTTCTGGGCATTGCCGGAAAGGGATATGCCCAGTAAAAAAATGAAAGAGGTGATGATACTTTTTTTCATAGTATTTGTTTTTGTTTCCTCACCCCCTTTTAATGACATTCGTTAAGCAAAAACTCTTCGTCCGTCCCCCTCTCCTCATGGAGAGAGCCTGTCCCGATGAATATCGGGAGGGCCAGGGGGCGAGGCATGCTTCACATCCTGATCACATCAAATTTCGATATCTCAGGCTTATGATCTTTTTCTGTTTTTAATATGCGTAATCTTACTTTCGATGCTTTGGTTTCCAGGACTTTCACACTGAAATCCATTCCTATCTGGCTACCTGTGTAAAGAGGCACCCACTTACCACCTTTTTCATACTCCAGCACAAAACTCCTTACAGAGCAGTTACGTATCTGCTCAGCGAGGGCGATGTAGTTGAATGTTCGCGGCCCTTTAAGTTCAACCATCAGCCATGGCTCTTTATCGCCCCTGTCAGCCGTCCACCATGACTTAAAGTGCTTTCCTTCCACAAACATGCCATTCGCCTTGCTAAGCAAAGATTTGGCAGTATGGTTCCCGCCTGCCTCAGAAGAGGCTTTTATGTCTTCAACCCATAATTTATCCTTTCCGGAGTACGTATCAATGGGATCGATATCCAGCGTGTTACCATCTGTTTCCAAAACGATGATATTGTCAAGGCTATTCAGGTGATTCCCCGTAAAACGGACAACCACGCTTTCTTTGTCCTGATCAACCTCTACATCATTACCCGTCATGGAGTAGCTTTTCACGATCTTTTGTGGCAAAGCCGGCAGGATTATCTCTTTGGGAGCTCCTTCGGCAAAAGCTGTCAGCACGTGCAGGTATATCTTGTTCCCTTTCCTTGTTGACCCTCCCCACGGCCCCGGCTTGTAAGGCCCTCCGGTAGTAGCATAAATGCTTTCTCCATTTTTGTCAAGCCACTTTCCAATCTTCAGATAAACATCCTTCTCCGGCGGGTTTATCGTTCCGTCCGGCTTCGGCCCTGTGTTTAGCGCAAGGTTACCTCCCGAGATGGAACACTGTATCAGCAGCCGCTGATTTGTTTCGTAGCTCTTCAGGTATTTTGCCCCAGTCCACGACCATGCCTCGGCAATTGTGGCACACGTCTCCCACGGCCTGTCTATCTGAAATACGCCGATCTGCTGCTCCGGTGTGTCGTAATCACCGTTATGTTCTATCCCCGGCATTCCTGCACCCCAGCGCCTGTTCACGATGATCCCCGGCTGAAGCGTCCTAATCATCTTTAGCATTTTCGGAGTATCCCAGTCGTAGTACTTTGTTCCCAGGCCATCAAAAAAGAGGCCATCAACCTTACCGTACTCTGTCAGGAGCTGGCGCAAATGCTCATACATATATTTCCTGTAACGCTCGTTGTTTTCCGTCAGGCAGTCGGGGTGATGCCAGTCGGGCTGTGAGTAGTACCAAAACAGCTTTATCCCGTATTTATGGCAGGCATCGGCTATCTCCTTTGCAACATCGCGGCCAAAAGGAGTATTCGTTATCTTGTAGTCGGTGTTGTGTGCATCGAACATGCAAAAGCCATCGTGATGCTTCGTGGTAAAAATGAAGTATTTTGCACCCGATGCTTTCACCATCCTTATCCACTCATACGCATCGAACTTAACAGGATTGAACTTCTTGTACAGGTTGTCGTACTCCTCCTG
>JALVJU010000413.1 GCA_027034005.1 Marinilabiliaceae bacterium | reverse complement strand
ATACCTGAAAACAGCATTGTCGACCACACTGGCATCATCGGCCGACTCCCTGAAAACAACATGGCATCCGTTCTTTGCCGGAGTTGTATTTCCGTTCAACTTTGTATCGAGAGGGTTACCGTAAGTATCATCATCAACAGAGGTAAAGACAACAGGATTTGAGGCAGTGCCCTGAACGGTAAGTTTCCCGTATACTTCGATATATTTATTGCCGTCGCCTTTGAAAACAATACCTTCCGGAATGGTAAGCTGGTCGTCAACCCTGATATTCTCATCAAGGAGATAAGTGATATTCGTGTAGCCCGCAAAGTTCCTTGCCGGTACCGTTCCCGCAACCGTTCCGCCGTGAATGCTGATGCCTGCTTTGCCAACATTGGCCATACTGTTGCCCGAAAATGTAGGATTGGAAAACATATCCATTTGGATCGGGGCCAATGAAAGATTGTTGAACTCACTGTTGCTGATAACAGGGGCAGCAGTTCCATAAATGCTCATACCGTAGGAATCAGAGAAATTAAGTATGGCATTGTCAATAGCCACATTGCAGTTATCTATCAACACACTCTCCTTAAAGTAACGTATGTCGATATATTTTAATGAGTTGAAAGTATCATTGGAACTATCATAAAATTGTACCCTGCCCCATTTGTGGTTTGTGGGGTCATCGCCGCTGTTGTAGTTGGTATTTCCCGAAACAGAATTATCGTAAATGGAAGTGAAAATTATCCTGTTCGATGAAGTGCCCTCTGCTTTCAGGCCTCCCCTGACTGTCAGCCGACTATAGTTGTAATAATCACTGAACTTAAAGACCGTTCCGGGCAGGACAGTCACATTTGCATCTTCAGGAATGGTAATCTCCGTGTTAGGCATGATGTATGCCGTATTGGTAGTTCCTGCAAAGTCCAGTCCGCCTATTGAATAATCTCCCGAAGAGAAACCATTGACTGCAATGCCATTGTAACCAACATTGGAGATAGTGTTGCCGATAAGCGAAGGAGTGCCTGCCTTCATCTGGCGGGTAACCGGATAATAATCTATATCCTCAAAAGAGTTGTTAAGCAACTGAGCATCGTCCATGAACAACACGCCCCTGTATGAATCACTGATAGTACAATTCTTCAGCACGTTGCCGTTTCTTACTTCCACAGCGTAGTAGCTGCTTGAGTAACCGGCATATTTAATAGTCCAGTACTCAACATGGGATGTCCCGGTGCTTCGCAGGAACAGACGCCCTGAATTACTATGGTTTATGGATGATATTCCGTTATTGTAGGTATCACCCGGAGTGCCATAAGAGTCATCGTTGATATGAGTAAAAACTATCGGGTTTGTTGCCGTTCCCACAGCATTCAGCACCCCGTAGGCACTTATGTAATAGTCATTATCAGCACATTTGATAACCGTCCCCGGATCCAGGGTAAGGGAAGCCGTATCCTGAATGATAACATTACCGAACAGGGCAAAAGGCAATGAAGGATAACCGTTAAATGACAATTGTTTGAAGTGAGAATCATCATAAACCGTTGATCCGATAATACCAATGGCACGTCCCTCCTGTTCGTTAAAAGCAATATCACAGTTGTTGAACACCGGCTCGGCATTCATATCAACATTAATATTGGCCACCTGATGTGCAACAATCTTTGATGCCTTAAAACTACAATCGGTAAATTGAGGAAAACTTCTTCCCGTAACCACAAGGTTGAAATTGTTCTCGGTGAAAACGCAGTTGTTAAAAACCGGAGAGCTTTTGTCGATACTAACTGCACAATAATCAATTGCATTTGGCCTGTAAGTAGTATTGTTCTCCGCATTGGAGAATCTGGCATAATTGAAAATACATGCTGTATCGTTTGCAGTATCAAAAATATTTATTCCTATCCAGTAGGCAGAAGAAGGTTCCTTTGTGAAAACAACCGAATCGGCAGCTGTGCCAAGCGCTTTAATTTTTCCATAAACATTAATATAAGCACTGGTATTTCCATAGAATTCAGCCCCTGCAGTGGCAAGGAGCGTACCCGTTTCCGTAACCCGCAGCTCCGAATCAAAGTAGTAAGGAACACCTGCATCCTGGCAATTAAAAATAGAAGTAATATCCCTAAAATTTATGAACACATAATCTTTGGCATTGCCCGTAAGGGAAACACCTTCACCTACAGTCCAGTTACCATTCCCACGAAAATAGACAGGATAGTCACAGTTTTGGATAACAGTATGGTCTATGCTCACGGTTCCTGCTGTGTAGATATCAAGTCCGCTGTTGCTGAAATTGTTCAGGGTGGTATTATTTGTAAGGGTCAGATTCCCCCTTCTCACATACAACGATTTTGCATACTCCACAGAGCAGCCGTCAAGGGTCACGCTTCCGTAATCCGAGCCGTACTCATAACCTACATATATTCCTGCCCAGAAACCCGGAGTTGAGCTGGAATTGGCGGTGAATGTGACCCCATTGGCATTAAGCGTTCCATATACCTGGATATAAGTACCCGAGTTAAAACGCACTTCCGTTCCATTTTCAATAGTCAGGGTTACACCTGCATTGACTGTGATATTTCCGGTTACCACATAAGGACTGTTAGATGATGTCCATGTGATATTGTTGTCAATTGTACCACTTACGTTAGTCTGTGCCAATACAGAAAAGAGAGGCAACATTGAAACGAGAAAGAGTAAAAATTTTCTTTTCATAATTATAGATTTAAGTTTGATTTAGTCAAACGATTATATTTTTAAATATATACATATTTATATTTATATAATTGATTATTACATTTCATAAATAGTAGTAAATAGTTTTTTAAAAAAATTTCACATGGTGATATTTATTAACTATCAGAACTTTACAGAAGATTAACCCTAAAATGTAAAATAATTGTTATTGTTTGATTTCCAGACAAATACTCTTTAATCAGTTTTATTAACGTTTTTTGACAAACAGCTTTGTTCAAATGATAAAAGCCCTGATCCTGACATTTAATATCTTTCCTTAATCAGTTGACACACTAAAGATTACACATCTATCCCTATTTAATAACTAAAGTATAAAAACACAAATGGACATTAGCAGTAAATTAGAAAGTGAATGGAATGAGTTTGAATTTGCACTGATGCAGTAAGAAAGCGTTTAACATTTTATTCATCTTAACTGGGTGTACAACCAAATCCATGAAATAAAAAAAGTGACATAATTTGATGATTTGTTGATTTGCTGATTCGTTTATTTGATAAGCCTACGCTAATCCCATATCCCCAAAACAACCATAATATAAGTGCCATCCCAAAGCCACAACGGGGCGGAATAACCATAACCCTACCGAGGGCGGGGATAAGAATCATGAAAATCAAACATGGTTGGCGGGATTTTTGACGCGAAGCATTCAAAAATCGTGACAACCGCACCACGCGATCATTATGGGGGACAGAAAACCTGAACATTATTTCCGCAAATATGGCACACATACCTATACAGGCAGCTGAACCCGTGTCTTTCTAATTACTCCGTGTCCCCCTGTCTCTGTGTTATTCGTCCCATGACTCCCTCCACAGGCATATCCATTCGTGGGAAAAGTTGCATAAAAGTGAATAGTGATAAGATATTATA
>JALVJU010000412.1 GCA_027034005.1 Marinilabiliaceae bacterium | reverse complement strand
ACTTCTGTCGGAGCTTGGCGTAAAAGTCAAAAAGCCCGGGCCGGGAGTTTTTTCTTTTAAAGCCGAAAATATCGATATCGAATTCCTGCAGTCAAAGGAATTCAGCAAAAGGGCATCCTCTCTGCGCGGTTCGGTGATGATAATGGGTCCCCTGCTCGCCCGTTACGGTAAAGCATACTTCCCAAAACCCGGTGGTGACAAAATAGGGCGCAGAAGGCTCGACACTCACTTTGTGGGCTTCGAGAAACTTGGCGCCTCTTTCGAGTTCGATTCAAAGGATGTTTTCTACACCGTTAAGGCCGACAAGATGAAAGGCACGTACATGCTCCTTGACGAAGCATCGGTGACAGGTACGGCCAACATACTGATGGCTGCCGTACTCACCCCGGGCAAAACTACCATCTATAACGCAGCATGTGAGCCCTACGTACAACAACTGAGCATCATGCTCTCGTCCATGGGTGCAAAGATAGATGGTATAGGCTCCAATCTTCTTACCATAACCGGTGTTGAAAAGCTAACAGGATGCACGCACACCATTCTTCCCGACATGATAGAAGTGGGCAGTTTCATAGGCATGGCCGCCATGACAGGTTCCGAGATAACCATCAAAAATGTTGGCATGGAACATCTCGGGATTATTCCTCTCTCTTTCCAGAGGATGGGCATCCAGCTTGAAAAACGCGGAGATGACATCTACATTCCGGCACAGGAAAACTACGAGATAGAGACCTTCATCGACGGATCGATAATGACCATTGCCGATGCACCGTGGCCCGGCCTTACCCCTGACCTGCTCAGCGTTTTCCTTGTTGTTGCCACCCAGGCAAAAGGCAGCGTGCTGATACATCAGAAGATGTTCGAGAGCCGCCTATTCTTTGTGGATAAACTAATCGACATGGGGGCAAGGATAATCCTATGCGACCCCCACCGTGCAACTGTCATCGGGCTGAACAGGGAAACATGCCTTCGTGCAACTACCATGACATCCCCTGACATCAGGGCAGGAGTGGCACTTCTGATAGCTGCCATGAGCGCAAAAGGGACAAGTACCATCCACAACATTGAACAAATAGACAGGGGATACCAGAAGATAGACGAGAGGTTGAACAGCCTGGGAGCAAACATCAAAAGAGTGGATTAGTTTTATACCGAAAACGCAAAGCCATGTCAAAAAAATACAACGAAATAGTTCCCGTAGAAATATTCTCAGGCACCCAGGGCGAAACGGACCTTCTTATCAGCCTTCTTGAAAATGCCAAGATATCGGCTTACCTGAAAGACAGTTTTATCGGGACCATTGCCCCGTACATGTCCCCCGGAGGAGCTGCTCCCATCACCATTGTGGTATCGAGTGAAGATGAAGAAAAAGCAAGACAGATTGTTGAGGAGTACCTTAAGGATACGGGTAGAGAACCCTAAGCACTTGATAGCCCCGGCGACCTGAAAATATTCTTAATCGGTTAAACACTAAAACATCACATTCGTATGACAAAAAGAGTTCTTGTAACAGGTTCAACAGACGGCATAGGACGCGAGACGGCAAAAGAGCTAGCCGCTCTCGGTTACAATGTGGTTGTGCACGGCCGCTCGTCACAAAGGGTTGGCGATACCGTTTCAAGGATCAGACAGGAGTTTCCCGGGATCACATGTAACGGAATCGTAGCCGACCTGTCATCACTGAAGGAGGTTAAGAGGATGGCTGATGAGATCATCCACCGGGGCCTTATTCCCGACATTCTGATAAACAATGCCGGCATCATCGAAAAAGAGTACTCCCTCTCTGCCGATGGATACGAAATGACATTTGCCGTGAACCACCTTGCCCACTTCTACCTTACCCTTCTGCTGCTGGAGCATTTGCCTGAAAACGCAAGGATAATCAATGTTTCATCGATGATACACTCCACGTCGATTGATATCTCCAAACTAAACGACAGGAAATATTTTGACAGCACGGAGGCTTATTCGCACTCGAAGCTTTGCAACATCCTTTTCACATACAAGCTGCACTGCCTGCTAAACGGCAAAAACGGGATAACTGTCAATACCCTGCACCCGGGTGTTATCAACACCAAAGTTCTGATCAACAGCTGGGGGCCGATAGGGTCTCCCGTTAAGCAGGGAGCAAAAATGCCTGTCTACCTGGCAACATCGCCCGAGGTGGAAAACATTTCCGGTTCCTATTTCAAAGACGGTAAGAAGCAGAATTCCGCCCCGGTAAGTTATGATGAATCACTGCAGGACGAGTGCTGGGGAAAAAGCATTGATATGATAGAAAATGCCGGGTTCAAAATTCCGGACGCAGGGGTTTAAAACCTTTTATTTCCCCGTCCCTCTTTACATTTGCGCCCCAATTGCTTATATTTACATGACGTTAGCATGAAGTATAAGCAACAGGGCAATGAAAAAGCAGGACGAACATATTTTCATAAAGATACTTCTCCTTGCATTTCTTTTGCTCCTGGTCTATTCCTGGTTCACCTATCATATCTACAACGACATGATAGTCAAAGCAACAGGAGCCTTCCTGACATTTTGGGCGCTCGTCAGTTTCCTGCTCAAGTATCAGAAAAAAGATGATCAGGACAAGTTTAGGGACATTCTGTCACAATGGCTTTCCGCCTTCCTGAACTACAAGTCAATAACTGTCATGTACATCCTTTTCTTTTTTACCGGCAGTTTTGTCTCCTCCGTTCACATCTATGCCAGGAATACCCGTAAAGACATGAATATTACCCTTTACACCGGAAAGGATACGATCAAAAACAAACTAACAGCTCAAAATCCGGAAGTTGATCGCACTATCCTGACCACCCCATTTGGGAAAAACCTGACACTAAAGGCCGATGGTTATCAGAGAACACAGATTCGAATCTTCCCGTGGACAGGCAAACGGATAGTTGTAGAGAATGACCTTAAGGTGTCGCCCACCCTGATAGTCCGTATACCTGAAGCACACTTTTTACAGCTGGCTAAAGCACGGATAAGTATCGATCTCAATGGCCGCAAAAGAACTTTTGAGACAAACAAACATGCCTTGCTGATCATAGGACAGGTATCAGAAGTGCCGGAAAAATACTGCAACAAATGGCTGAATGAGCTCAGGGCTAACTACGAGGACAACCGTATCATATACCAGAACCTGAATAACTGGTGCGACAACCCTCCCCTCTTTATCCCTCTAAACATCGGAACTTATGACAGCATAAGTATCTGTCTGATATCAAGAGGAGGCGACACCCTGTCTGTATGCAAGGGAACTACGGACATGCGAGCGTTCAAAGAACTTAGATTTAAAAACAGGAACGAATGAGAAAGCTTATCCTGACAATATTTAGCTTAATATTCATCACATCCTCTGTTTTTGCCCAGCAAAAAAAGACGATACAGGTGAAGTTCGAATTGCTGGAACCCTCCTATACTGCATTTTATGTTAATACGGAAATATACAGAATAAAATATCAGTGCGCTTCAAATATAGCAGATCTGCTCAATAAGGAGTATGCATTTTTTCATTTCACCACCAGTGATGCAAATAAAAAACTGATAATCTTTCTGACAAGCAAGGACAAGCTATCGTCGTCAAAGATCCATGAAACAGGATTCAAACTCCAGATACC
>JALVJU010000411.1 GCA_027034005.1 Marinilabiliaceae bacterium | reverse complement strand
AGGTAAGCAATACGGATATGGAACGTAAAAATTTCCTCAAAATCGTGAATCTTTATCTAGTGAAAAAACAAGCCTGCTAAATGTTCATCACAGACTTTACTTTTATGTCTAACAATCAGTTCTTACTCGCATCGAATAGTGTCTTCTTCTCATCTTTACTCAGGCTATCGTAACCACTTCTTTTTATCTTTTCAAGTATCCTGTCAAGTTCTGCCTGTTTCTTTATTTTCCGGGCATTGTATTCCATATCGCTCATTGGTCGTTTATAGGTAACCGACATCCTGCTTTTTTTATGAAACAATCCCCCTATCTTATCAGCAAGCCTGCTGAATCCCATTGTTATGTCCCTGCCTGTCATCAACTGCTTTGCAAAATACCACCCCAGGGCCGCTCCCCCGATATGCGAAAAATGGCCTCCTGCATTTTGAAGTGCCGATATGCTTATCAGGTCGATGATGAAATAAACCAGTGCAATATACTTCAGTTTTACCTGGCCAAAAAACATAAGGTAAACAGTGAAGTTGGGACGATATACCGAAGCAGCGAACAACAGTGCCATGACAGAGGCAGAAGCCCCCATCAGGATTGAATGGTTAAGTGCCGGTATTAGATTTGAAACAATAATGAACATCACGGCTCCTGCGATGCCTCCAAGAAAATACACCCCAACAAGCTGCCTTGATGAGAAAAACATCATAAACAACTGTCCAAACCAGTATAGAACAAGTATATTAAATATAAAATGAATAAACTTATAATGAACAAACATATAGGTCAGTATCGTCCATGGCTTTAGCAACAAAGCCCCAGGATCTGACGGCACAGAAATCCACATCAGCAAAGGATAATCAGCTCCAGGCCCTCCTGCAAAACTGAAGAATACCTGAAGCAGACGCACAACGATGAACACACCTATGTTTACATAGATGAACTTTGTTAGTACTCCGCCTTGATGGTATGACCTCTTTATTTCATCAACAATGCTCATAATCTTATTTCATTTAATTCTTTCCGTTAAAGAATGATGCTCGAAGCCGGAAGTTCGAAGGGCTTTGTCACTTTCAATCAGTCGGCAGTCCTGAAAAGCCCGAAATTGGAAGCTCGAAGCCGGAATAACAATTCATTAACCGGAAGTCTGCGATGCTTCAACAACATAACATTTCAACCATAGAACCATTTAGCCATAGAGCCCTAGAACCATTTAACCCGCCTGACTATTGCATTCGGGCAGGTCTATCTGGCTGTGCAGCTAGACAGACAGGCGAGTAGGCTATAGAGCCCTTTAACCATAGAACCATTAATAAATCCCTTTCTTCTGCCAATACCGGATCATAAAGAACCCAAACAGCATTCCGCCGAGGTGTGCCCAGTGAGCAACATTATCAGCCTTGAAATTTCCTACTCCGTAGAACAGTTCCATGACGCCGTATATCATCACAAAATATTTTGCCTTGATAGGTATCGGTGGAAACAGGAGCATCAAGACTGTGTTCGGGAAAAGCATTCCGAAAGCCAGCAATATGCCAAACACTGCTCCCGAAGCCCCGATAGTGACAAAGGCGTTCAGGTAATCGATCTTAAACCGGCTCACAAAATCCAATGACATCTGTAAAGCCTGTTGGGGATCTGAAGCTGCGACCTGATCGTAAGTCTTCGTAAATGCCTGCATGTTATGCAACATCTCCCTACTTGCAGGATGCAGATAATCTTTCAAAAGTACCACGAGGTCCTCATGCGATGGGTTCTGCATGTAAAAATCCACAGCATCAAGAAATGGCTTCAGCTCCACATACTGAACTATTTGCTGCATCACTCCGGCTCCAATACCTGTCACCATGTAATAGATCAAAAAACGCTTTCCACCCCATACCTGTTCCAGCACGCGCCCAAACATGAACACGGCAAACATATTAAAGAAAATATGAGACAGGTTAGCATGCAGGAACATATATGTTACAAGCTGCACAGGGTTGAATGCCTTCGACAAAAAGAAGTGCATCCCCGCCAGCCCGTTCAGGTCAATCCCAAGCGACGACTGCATAACAACAGAGGCAAAAAACACTAAAACATTAATTATAAGCAGGTTTTTCACCACAGGAGGAATACCCCCCACAAACGACGAACGATAATTCATAATATAATCAGTTATTTACTCTCTTTCTTAACAAGATTGATACCAATAAAGTTTTATGTCAATATGACACCTCTTAACCGAAAAGTTTTTCCAACTCGTCATTGCCGATGATAGACATAATCAATTTCCCGGATGGAGAATAGGATGGCTCGCTGCATGCGAACAGCCTGTCGAAGAGTTCTGTCATCTCTTCCTGTGACAGCACTTTGCCATACTGTATGGCTGCTTTTTTTGCCATCGAAACGGATATCTGCTCACGTACCTTTTCCCCAAGGTTGATCTCTCCCGTTTTGTAATCGGCAAGAATGCCATCCAGGATCGCACTACCCGAAATACCTTCGAGATGCCCCGGCAAACCGTAAACCATGAATTTTCCCGTTTCCGGCTCCTCAATCTGAAGCCCGAAAGAGTTAAGATCATTCATGATATCCCTGATGATCACGGCATCTTCTCCCCCAAAATGCATCTCCTCGGGGAACAATGTTTTTTGCGATGTGCTTTTCTCCTGCCTCACAGTCTCCATGAACTGCTCGAACAGTATCCTTTCATGTGCTCTTTTCTGATCTATCAGCATCAGCCCCGACTTTACAGAGGTGAGTATAAAACGGTTCTTCAATTGAAAGAAACGCCCCTGCTGTGACATCTGCCTCTCTCCGTCCGACGAAGGGATGGTTTGCTGTACCGGCTCCGGCACAATAGGCTCCTCATATGGTACTTCGAACGACTGTGGCCGGTCATTTTTCTCAAAACCGGCATAAAGCTGTTCCCATCCATCCACACTCTCTTTCCTGCTACCACCGGAACTAAAACCGGAACCAGATACCGGAGATGTCTTTTTCTCCTCCTCGAAGGGATTATACGTGGGATCTATCTCGATCACAGGTTCAACTATCTCTGTTGCATGGCCGGCAACCGGAATATCTATGCTGTCATCCGTATCAAAATCAATCGATGGCACAATATTATTTTTCCCCAGGCTCTCTCTTACAGCAGCGGTAAGGATGTGCCAAATGGCCGGCTCATCCTCGAACTTTATCTCTGTTTTGGTCGGATGGATATTCACATCGATGATGTCAGGGTCAACCTCAAGGTACAGGAAGTATGCAGGCACAGCACCTTCGGGCAGAAGCTTTTCGTAAGCTGTCATCACAGCCTTATGGAAATAGGGATGCCGCATGTAGCGGTTGTTCACAAAAAAGAACTGGTCACCCGTCTTCTTCCTTGCAGTCTCCGGCTTACCGATAAATCCATTCACTGATATCAGCGGCGTTTGCGTGTTCACATTTATCAACTGGCTGTTTATCGACTTCCCCACGATATGAACTATCCGCTGACGGTAATTGCTCCTGGGCAAAACGAACAAAGGCACATCGTTGTGATACAGCGATAAGTCGATATGCGGATTTGCAAGGGCAACCCTCTGAAACTCATTTATGATATGACGCAGCTCCGTGGAATTTCTCTTAAGGAACCTGCGACGGGCAGGAATATTGAAAAACAGGTTCTTGACC
>JALVJU010000410.1 GCA_027034005.1 Marinilabiliaceae bacterium | reverse complement strand
TGACAGGATAAAAAAACTCAGATACTCTGATTTTGTTGTATTTTACCAAAACAGGATAGGCGTTTTCAATTATCTGGATAACAAAATGAACAAATTGTTACTGACCGATACTCTCAGCCCGGTGCAAACGGATTATGTTTGCGGCGGATACTGGGCAAGACATTCGGCAAAGGAGCCAAATGTCAGGGTACTTGGAAAGAATAACCCCGGAGTGTTTTTGTTTCAAGTAAGAAATAAGAAGATACTTCTGATGCATAATGTCTGGCAAACGGGTGTAAACGGCATTAAACCAAAGGTGGACTACATTGTTTTATCGGGGCGAAGATATCCGGATATGGACAGGTTGAGGAATAGCATTGAATTTGAAAAGATCATTTTGAGCACAGGACTTTACAGGCGGTCAGCAGGAATGCTCCGGAAAAAAGCCGAAGAACAGGGGATTTCTTGTGTTGATGTATTCGATTACGGAGCTTGGTTATTTTCAGAGGATAACAAACTGCCGGTTGAATAAAATTGAAAAAAAGTTAAATCTTTTTGGAAAAATGATTGTATAATCTGTTACTTTGCCGTTGGCTTTATAAAACATTATATAAGTTGTTGGACAAATGGTAAAGTGATAGTTAAAATAAAAAAATAAACGTTATCCCAACCTGCCTGCCGGTTGAAAGTTATGTGTCTAAAAATGTCCAACGCCATATATATTGAACCGTTCTGTGTAAGGTAGAGAAAAGGTTCTTAAGCAATGAAAATTTAAAAACCAATCTGATGAAATAACCTAATAATTAGTATTTTTGTGGTAAAAGGTAATAAATGCAAGAGAGTCAAAATATTGAATGGAAAGAAGTTTGGAAAGACGAATACTTGAAATGGGTTTGTGGCTTTGCTAATGCATCGGGCGGAAAAATTATTATTGGAAAGAATGATGAAGGAGAAATCATTGGGCTTAAAGATTCAAAAAAACTTCTTGAAGATCTTCCCAATAAAATAAGAGATATTCTTGGCATTCTTGTTGAAATTAAATTGCAAGATTCTAAAGATGAAGAATTTCTTGAAATTATAGTTGAACCTTACCCTTTTCCTGTAAATTATAAAGGAAGATATTATTTTAGAAGTGGTAGCACATTACAAGAATTGAAAGGACAAGCTTTAAATGAATTTTTGTTGAAAAAGTCAGGGAAAACGTGGGAAGGAGCATTAGAACCGCAAGCAAGTTTTAATGAAATTTCATTAGATGCAATTGAAGAATTCAAAATAGAAGCTACAAAAAGCGGTCGCTACCCAATAATTAGAGAAGAGAGTAATTTAAAGAATATTTTTTTAAATCTTAGGCTTTACAAAGACAATGCAATAAAACGTTCAGGATTAATATTGTTCGGGAAAGATCCACGAAATTACATTATGAATGCTTATGTGAAAATTGGGAAATTCGGCAACTCAGATACTGAGTTATTATACCAAGATATTGTTGAAACAAATGCATTTCAATTACCTGATAAAACGATTGAAATTTTAGAAAAGAAATATTTCAGAAAATTTATTTCTTATGAAGGCATAAATCGAATTGAAAAAACTGAATATCCGTACGAAGCTGTACGAGAAAGCTTATTAAATGCTGTGATACATAAAAATTATTTCGGGCCACCCATACAGATAAGCATTTATGACGACAAGTTTATGATATGGAATCCAGGCGAATTACCTGATGAATTAAGTATTGAAGATTTGAAGCACAAACACGCCTCTTACCCCAGAAATCCGGTTATCGCAGATGTATTCTTTAAAGCCGGATTGATTGAAACCTGGGGACGTGGAACACTAAAGATTATCGAAGAATGTAAAAAAGTAGGGCTTCCTGAACCTAAATTTGAAATAAACAGCGGAGGATTTTTAGTTACATTCTATAAAGAAAAGTTTACAGATAGTTATTTAAAGAAATTGAATCTGAATGACAGACAAATAAAAGCCGTTTATTATTTAAAAAAATCTGATTTTATAACAAACAGTATATATCAAGAAGTTTGTGGAACATCAGAAAGAACTGCTTCAAGAGATTTAGAACAATTGACAGAGAAAAAAGTATTAAAAAAGATTGGAGAGAAAAAAGGAACAAAATATAAATTAAATCATGGCGGATAAATGGCAAATATGGCGGATAAATGGCGGAAAAATTAATAAAAACACAGTACAGAACAATGTATTTTTACTATTGGTTTAACAAATAAAAGATGAGAATATTAATTTTTGGAGCAGGAGAGGTAGGAACGCATGTGGCCAAGATGTTGTGCAATGCGAATCATGATGTGATACTCCTGGACGAGGACGAGGAGAAATTACAACAGATAGAGGCACATTACGATCTGATGACCATTGTGGGATCGGGTACTTCCATATCAAACCTTAAAGAGGCGAATGTGAAGTCTTGCGATCTTTTTATCTCGGTTCCGCCGTTTCAGGATATGAGCATTCTGGCGTCCATCTTAGCAAAGAAGATGGGGGCCAAGAAAACAGTGGCAAGGATCAACAACAATGAATATCTTGCTCCTGACAACAAAGAGTATTTCAGGCAGCTGGGTATTGATGAGCTTATTTATCCCGAGGAACTTGCATCGGAAGAGATTGCAGCATCTCTGAAACAGGTGGGTACACGCCAGCTGTATGAATTTTCGGACAGTAAGCTGGTACTGTTTGCTCTTAAGATAAGGGACACTGCGCCTATTGCAAATAAGACCATGGAAGAAGTGTCTAAAATGCATGGCACGCGTAACTACAACACTGTTGCCATTATACGTGACGGTAAGACAATTATTCCACGAGGCAGTGAGAAGTTTCTGCATAACGACCTGGCATACATAATCACAACACATGAGGCGATACCACAGGTCCTTGATGATGCCGGTAAAGTGCAGTTTGAAGTTAAAAATGTCATGATACTCGGTGGGAGCCGCATAGGCGTGAAAGTGGCCCGAAAGCTGGGTGATGATTACAATGTGAAGATAATTGAGATCAATAAGGAGAGGGCAACAAAGCTTGCGGATATACTTGAAGAGACCCTGGTTATCAGTGGCGACGGAAGGAACCTTGAACTGCTAAAGGACGAGGGGATTAAGAAGATGGATGCATTCATTGCTGTGACAGGTAATTCGGAGGTCAACATACTGGCGTGTCAGCTTGCAAAAAAAATAGGTGTGAGGAAGACTGTTGCAGAGGTAGAGAATATTGACTACATAGACCTTGCTGAGAATATCGGTATCGGAACCCTGATAAACAAAAAACTGATTGCGGCAAGTCATATCTACCGTATGACACTTAATTCCAATGTGGCCCATGTGAAGTGCCTGACTGCTGTGGATGCCGAGGTTCTTGAATTCATCGCAAGGGAGGGATCAAAGATAGTAGGTAAGCCGTTGAGAAAACTTGGTTTGCCAAAAGATGTGAATATAGGCGGGGTCATCAGGGGTGATGAGGCGATAATTGCCAATGGTGATACGGTCATTCAGCCGGAGGACAAAGTTGTTGTTTTTGCATTGCCGTCAGGCATAAGTAAAATAGAAAAGCTGTTTTCATAGTTCGAAAACCATTTATAGACAGAGATGTTAAATTTTCGTTTTATTCTTTATACTCTCGGACTTCTGTTGATCATAGAAGG
>JALVJU010000409.1 GCA_027034005.1 Marinilabiliaceae bacterium | reverse complement strand
AAACAACACTACAGCTATGTACCCAAGTAGCAAAACAAATGTGATGGCCTGGTTACGGACCATCATCATTACAAAGAACGACAGCCCCAGCACAAAGACCAGGGTTGGCAGTGATATCAAAAGGGGATAGACTATGAAAGTGAGCAGTTCAAAGTTCAGGTCGGTACTTGCAAAGGTGATGACACCGCCTATCAAAAGTACAATAAGGTTGAGTATCAGGAACACTTTCAGGATACCGAGAGTTTTACCTGTCACGTATGCAAAGTTGGAAATGTCCCGAATGTAGAATGCCTCTGTGGTGTCAAGCTTGCGATCGCGGCCGAGGAAATCGGCAGACAGGAAAATGGCTATCACCGCCTGGGCGATGTTCAGAAAGAACAGGTTCAGGTAAGGCACAGCACCGGGGATAAGCCGTCCGGGCAGTCCGCTGCCTCCGATGATACCAAAACCAAAGAGGTCGAAAAAAATTATGATAATGATAGCTAATGCCGAGAAAATACGGAAAAACCAGCTTCTCAGCAGTGTTTTTGACTCGTACCGGGCAACCATCCGGATCTTAAAGAAATTATTCATAGGTCAGAGTTTGAGTCCCCTTTATCCCTCTTGTGAGAAACGCCGGGTTTTAGGTTAACCAAAGATTTTTTCTGTTTCTAATCACATCAGGCAATTTGGTTTTACCTGCTTCAAGTGTCAAATCAATAAAAAAAGTCGTATCACTTATCCCTTCCCGCACCCTTTAATTCCCTGAAGGGAGCTTGCACGCGTTGGCATTCCCTTTCAGGAGGAGAGTGTGATTACTAACATGATCACACGGGTGTTTCAACCCCTTTAGCCACATACTCCATAAAATAGACGTAAGCATGTTCCAGGTTTGGCGTGATAACTTCGCCCTTAAAGTCGTCGAGCCTGTCGGCCACGATCTCCACTTCATATCCCATATCATCAGGTACTGACGAAACAACGGGATACTTCTCATTTATCATCTTCATCTCATCGGCAAGGATATGGGTGCGGAACACATGGCCGTCAGCGAGGTTCACGAACTCTTCAGGTGCGCCTTCGAAATGCACTGAACCTTCGTTCAAAAGCGCCATCTTGTTACATGTTGAAGATATGTCGCCCACAATGTGTGTTGACAAAATGATTATCACCTCTTTCTGGCTCAGGTTTGAAAGGATGTTACGGAAACGAATCCTCTCTTCGGGGTCAAGGCCTGTTGTCGGCTCATCCACGATGATGATCTTCGGATCACCGATAAGGGCCTGTGCTATCCCGAGACGGCGTTTCATTCCGCCCGAAAGTTTGTTGGCATACCTGTTCCTCACATCGAAAAGCCCAACGCTCTCAAGCATCTCATCAACAGCTTTCAATCGCTCCTTTTTGTTTTTCATACCGGCCATCGATGCGGCATAGTCAAGAAACTCCCATGTACGCAGCTTAACAAAGAAACGGAAATCCTGAGGGAGGTATCCAAGCATGGAACGAACTTCCTTTCTGTTCTCCGAGAGTTCCCTGCCGTTTACAAACACTTTCCCCACCGAGGGTTTCAGCAAGGTGACAAGAATTCGCATCAATGTGGATTTACCGGCGCCGTTGGGCCCGAGAAGGCCGAACATACCGTCGGTGACGGTGAGGTTTACATCTTTCAATGCCTTGAAATGGTTTTTATACTCCTTTTCAAGATTTTCGATCCTGATTTCCAAGGTTCAATAAATTTGGGTTAATTATTATAGATTTACTTCCGTAATATTAGTAATTTTTACACATAAAACGAAAAAAGGAACAACTGACTTTTATCAGCTGCCCCTTATATTTTAAATGTGCATATCAAATCTTACCTTTTGCTCGTCGGTAAGGATGTTGCGAACATCCAGACGATGTTTCAGCTTTTCCTTAGCCATATCAAGCTTTATCTTGCTCATCTGGTCGATAACCTTGTCAACATCTTTAAGGTTCACATCATCTGATGTCGTAAGGGTTTTCAGTCTGGCCTGATACTCGGCCAGCTTGTTTTTGTAATGTGTCATGGCCTTCATCTCTTCAAGACGTAAAGCTTTCAACTGGTCTTTTTGCTCCTGAGTCATGTCTTTCATCCAGGGCATTTGTCCTTGCATCATGCCGGGCCGGCCTTTCATTCCGGGTTTTCCAGGCATGCCTTTACCTTGTCCCGGGCCAAATCCGTTGCCATTTCCTTTGCCTTGTTTCATGCCTTTGCCCATACCGGGTTTCATGCCCTGTCTTTGTTGTATGCCTTTATGTCCGGCATTTTGCATTCCTTTCATTGCCATGCCCTGTCCTTTTTGCATACCGGGCTTACCTGGCATCATTCCCCGGCCTGCACACGGCATTGGCTTACCGTGGCCGAAGTGTCCGTGCATGCCAACTCTTTTAAACCCTTTTCCGTGCATGCCCATCATTTCGCTGTGTGCATCAAATATTATCTTTTGCTCATCGGTCAATACATTGCGGATATCAAGTCGTGTACGTACCATCTGTTTTGCCGGTTCCAATTTCAGGCCTTCGATATCGGCAAGCACTTTATCGGCTGCTTTTTGGTCAATGTTATCACCTGTAGTAGGTGTACGCAGTTTGGCCTTTTTTTCAGCTATCTGATTGCGTAACGGCAGGGCTTTCTTCATCTGCTCAGTCCTGATCTTTTCTATCTGATCCCTTTGTTCCTGTGTCAGGGCACTGAACATTCGGAAGTCCATGCCCCTTTGCATTCCTTTGTGCATTCCACGATGGAATTGAGCGCTTCTCTTACCTGCAAAATTATTTTGTTTCTTTACATATCCTGTTGATGATGTAAGGAACACGAGAAGCCCCAACATCAATACTACCGGAAGATATTTTAACTTTTTCATTTTTATAAATTTTAAACGATTAAACTTTTTTACTTTTCAAATTAACTTAACTATCCTATAAACATCGCGATGTTATAAATTTCACTTCAGGATTTGGGTCTGGTGAGTTTATATGGTTGTTACTGTTTCTGCTTTTCTTTGTTGTATTTACCACGGAAAGGAGGTCCACCGTAACGTTTCATCTTCATCATCATATTTTTATGTATCTCATCGAATTTCTCTCTCTGCTCTTCGGTAAGGATAGACTTCACATCTTTAAGATGGTTTATGTTGTCCCATTCAAACTCCATTTTTTTCACAGTGATCTGTTTTATCAGTTCTGCTACCCTCGCTGAGTCCTGCTCTTCGGAAAAAACCTCAGTTCCAAGAAGCATACGTAAGCTGTCTATCTGTCCGGATATCATACCCATCTGCTTTGCATGTTTCTTTTTCAGCGCGAAATAAACCTTTGCCTGGGTTGAATCCATGTCGAGCTTTTTTACGAGGTAATAGCCGTATTTTCGTTCCGAATATTTTTTCTTTTTTTCAATGGTTGCGGAAATTCCTTCTTTCCCGGTAGCTGTCCTGTTGACCCATACACCTATGAATATGATGTTAAGCACAAGAAACAGTATCAGCAATCCCCAGCATATTTTACATTTTTTGTCCATCATCTTATCTTTTGATTTTTCACTTGTCATCTTTACTGTCTACCGGGTAGTAATCGCCCGAGGCAAGGTTCACCCACCACTGATCTTCGTTGTCGATGTTGTACTCTGACGAATATGCCGTGATGATCTCATTTGTTGTCTCTGCCGTT
>JALVJU010000408.1 GCA_027034005.1 Marinilabiliaceae bacterium | reverse complement strand
AACACAAGAAGCAATAGAGCTTGCAAAAAAATCAGATTTAATAATTATGGGCTTAGGTTCAAGCCTTAATGAGGAAGGCGAAGGAACAGACAAAGCAAGTCTTTCGTTGCCACGTGCACAAATAGATTTAATACAGAAAATAGCTAAAGTAAACAAGAACATAGTTGCTGTATTATATGGTGGCAACCCTGTAACCATGAATGAATGGATTAACGATGTGCCGGTGATCATAGAAGCATTCTATCCCGGCCAGGAAGGAGGCAACGCTCTGGCCAACATTATTTTCGGAAAAGTTAATCCTTCGGGAAAACTGCCCGTCACATTCCCAAAGAGGTGGGAAGATTCCCCTGCTTACGGGAGCTATCCGGGCGAGCGTACATCGGCAAATTACACCGAAGGTATTTTTGTTGGCTACCGGGGTTTCGATAAGAAAAATATAGAACCGCTCTATGAATTTGGTTATGGCTTATCTTATACAACTTTTGAATATTCCGGTTTAAAATTGTCTTCAAAAAAGATAGAACAAAATGACACTTTACTTATATCTTTTACCTTGAAAAACTCCGGAGAAACAGATGGCGACGAAATAGTACAACTATACGTAAGTGATCTGAAGGCAAGTGTAGAGCGTGAACCAAAAGCATTAAAAGGATTCAAAAGAGTAAGCCTGAAGGCCGGTGAAAGCAAAACAGTATCATTTAAATTAGACAAAACAGCCCTGTCTTTTTATGATGTTGAAAACAAAAAGTGGAAGGCCGAAAAGGGTAAGTTTCAGGTACTGATAGGCAGTTCCTCAAGAGCTATTCATTTAACAGAAATATTTACCCTAAACAAATAACATTTTGTTTTGCCTGCAATTACATTTGTGTTAACGACAAAATCCTGAAAAAAGGAGACATAATATTAGAACCATGTAATAAGGTACATAAAAGCAATAATTCGGTGGAATGGCACACTGACCTGTCTGGGTACGTAGATAGTCAAGAAGGTCTGTGGACAATTCCTCGTGCCTTCTCGCCTTTGCGGTGTCTGCCTGAACCACATATGGCATATATACTATTTGGGGAAAGCTTTATGAAGGTGGATTTTGTCGTACACCTCTTTAGTATGTTGATAAGTAACTTATCGTTTCTTTGATCACTGCTTTTGTGCGGTTGTTGGTTTCATTTTTGAGTGCAGTTTGCAAATCGGAGAGAGCTGCTGAATACCCGGCTTGTTTGAGCAGGAGTGCAGCTTTTGCCCTCACCTTGGGCGATGTATCCCTTAACAGGCCCATGTTCCATCTTACTGCAGGCCGTGAATGCATTTCCCAAAGTTTTTGCATTGCATTGATCTTACGTTCCGGATCTTTCGAAAGAAGTTCCCAGAAGTATCCCTTCTCTTTTTTCACCATGTAAGGTGTGTAAAGTATTTCCGATGAATACAGTTCGGGGCGGACCCATTTTTTATCGTACGGTACCGTTGGTTTGTTTGCAGCCCAGCGGGCCAATCGGGAAACGATCCATCTCATTCCCGGCGTCGCTTCCGGATGCCCTGCCACTACAATGGCCCTGCCGTTGCCAACCTTTTCGCCGAGAAGAAATGTTTTTCCCGGTGTAATGCCTGACGGGTATCCTTTGTGAATTTTTATGTCCGTCACATATTCAGCATATTCATTGTATTTGAGGGTGTTGCTTTTGCCACTGTCGGACGGCAAAAGGACAGGCCCGTCGTAATATTGCAAAAAGCACCGTTTGTCTGATAATTCAGGAAGCAATTCCCTGCCTTTTTGTGTCAGTTTAAATTCAACGAGGGCACGTCCCTTGTCGTAGTGAGCCCTGTCCCATTCGGTTGCCGAGACCAATTGCAGGCTCGGATAACCTTTTGTAGTGCTGAACAGGTACCCTCCTGCACAAATGCCTACCGCACCATGGCCGGCTTTTACAAATTCTACAACTTTCTCGGCAGCGCTCTCTCCCAAATTGTTCAACTCCTTACTTGCACTCCCTCCTGGAAAAATGATGACGTCAAAATCATTTAATCTGCCTTCGGAAATTTCTCTTGCCGAAATAAGATTACCGGCTATCCCTGTGTCAATTTTTAATGCTTCATATGTTTCTGTCACGCAAACAGGACTTGCTCCATTCCCATCAAAGACTGCTACTTTGATTTTATTTTCGCCCTCGTTGTCCTTGCTTGTTATTATGCATGAAACAAGTATTGAAAGGAGAAACAGGGATACTAAGGATAGTGTTCTCATAAATCTAGATTGAAATTCTTTTTGTATGATCTGGTGACAAATTCATTGATCCAACTGTTGAACTTTTCTACATCATCTTTTGTCATCCCATTGTTTCTCCACTCATCAAGTTTTCTGTTTGTCTCAGAGAAAATAACATTTTCATCAACTTTAATCTTCTGTCGGATTCCGGTCTTGACTGCATTTACCAGAGAGTTAATATTGATGTAAAATTTACTTGCAAATTTCCCCCAGCGGATAGGGAATACCTTTTGTTTTAAAGTCAAGGCAGCATTACAGATAGGGGAGTCATTCAACTCTTTATCCCGCTTAAGCACCTTAGGAAAATCATCTTTGGACTTCAGCCAAAGCGGGATTGCCATTGATGTAAGCGGGAACCCGACTGCGGCCCACATTGTTGTAAGTTCGGGATCTTCACCGGGCTTGACCCCTTGTACAACACAGGCCGATGCGCTGCTCTGGCGTGGTATGAAATCATGGAAGAAAGTATATGTTTCGGTATTTTCAGGAATGTTACCGTATTTTTCGTACAGGTCAACTTTGAGCAATGAGTGTTTTAGCCCGCGGGCAACATCCTGCATTACAAACCTGGCATCGAATGAGTTTGTTGATGCGGCATTGTAAAACAGTTCGTTAACTGTGTTTTGCCTGATGTAGCCGCTGCTTTCTTTACCGTAAATGCCGGTGAATGAATAATTAGTGCGAATGATATATCCATAGGGTGCGACTTTGGGGTCATTTGCATCAAACTTCTCGTATTTCCTGTGGCCTATCTCAAAAAGCATGGCACCACCTTGTGCATCAATGACACCAAAATTCGCCTCCAGGCCTGTTGGGATCTTCAATGCAGCAAGAAGGTCTTCAAAATCCCTGACCGTTTCGCATGTGCCAAGGGCCTTTTTCATTATCCTGCCCTCATGTCCGTTCAGTTTGGCCGTATCACCGAGGTTAAGATTGTATGATGCTGAATTCATAATGGCAAAGCCTTTCTCATTCATACCTATCCAAATGCTCTTCCCTGACGTGTCTTTGGAATTCACAAGCCCCATGTAAGAGTATTTTGCATCATCGAAATACATGATACTATTGTTCAATGCTCCGGTATCGCGATTCTTAAAAAGCAGGGGCCGGCCGTCTTTTGTGTATTTTCCCGAAATCACAGCTACTGTACATGCATCTGTTAAAAGGGATATTGAAAAAAGAATTGTGAGTACTGCGAAGATCTTTTTCATGGCGATATGACTTTTGATGATAATGCGTTTTTTGTTAAAACCAAAGATATGAAAAAGATACATTGATAATATCTTATTGCACTTTTTGTACATCTTCAGATATTGTTTTAGAAAGTACTTTAAAATTACAAGATCTTTTTGTTCCTCCAATCAGTCGCGTGGTGCGGTTGTCATGATTTTTGAATGCTGCGC
>JALVJU010000407.1 GCA_027034005.1 Marinilabiliaceae bacterium | reverse complement strand
ATGTGGGAGTGATCCTTTCCGGTGGACAGGCACCTGGAGGCCATAACGTGATATACGGATTGTTCGACGGTTTGAAAAAACTCAATCCTGAAAATAAACTTTACGGTTTCCTTGGTGGCCCCGGTGGTCTGGTGGACAATCAGTACATTGAGATAACTGTTGACATGGTTGCACATTACCGCAATACCGGAGGTTTTGATATTATTGGTTCAGGAAGGACAAAGCTTGAGAAGAAAGAGCAATTCGACAAAGGCCTTGAGAACTGCAAAAAGCTTGATATCTCTGCTCTTGTGATCATTGGAGGTGACGATTCAAACACCAATGCTGCCGTGCTTGCCGAGTACTATGCACAGAAAGGCGCAGGTATACAGGTTATCGGAGTACCAAAGACAATTGACGGTGACCTTAAGAACGAAGTTATTGAGGCATCATTCGGGTTCGACACAGCTGTAAAGGTTTACAGTGAGCTGATAGGTAATATTCAGCGTGATGCCAATTCGGCAAAGAAATACTGGCATTTCATCAAACTTATGGGGCGTTCAGCTTCCCATATCTGTCTTGAGTGTGCATTGCAGACACAGCCAAATATTGCCATCATCAGCGAAGAGGTTGAGGCTAGGAAAATGACACTTGATGATGTGGTATCTTACATTGCCGATATAGTGGCCAAACGTGCCGAAAACGGAGAGAATTTTGGTACGGTGCTTGTCCCTGAAGGCCTGGTTGAGTTTATACCTGCAATGAAAGCACTGATAGCTGAATTGAATGACTTACTTGCAAAAAATGAAGATAAGATCAAAGAATTTGAGAGTAACAAAGAGAAGCGACAGTTTGTTGCAGGACAACTTTCAGCTGAATCAGCCGAGGTATTCAAATCCCTGCCTTCTACTTTTGCCAATCAGTTGATGCTTGATCGTGACCCGCACGGTAATGTTCAGGTTTCGATGATAGAGACAGAGAAGCTGCTTATCGACATGGTTAAGGCAAAGTTGAAGAAGATGAAGAAAGAGGGCAAGTACAAAGGCAAGTTCTCCGGACAACCTCACTTCTTCGGATATGAGGGACGTTGTGCCGCACCGTCTAACTTTGATGCCGATTACTGTTATTCTCTTGGAAATACGGCATCGGTACTGATCAATGAAGGCAAAACGGGCTATATGGCATCAGTCCGCAACCTGACCGCTCCTGCCGAAGAGTGGGTAGCAGGCGGTGTTCCTGTAACAATGATGATGAACATGGAGAAACGTCATGGAGAGATGAAGCCTGTGATACAGAAAGCACTTGTTGAACTTGACGGCGCACCGTTTAAGAAATTTGTTGAAAAACGCGATGAGTGGGCCTTGAACACAATGTATGTTTATCCAGGGCCTATCCAGTACTTCGGTCCATCTATCGTTTGTGACAATACCACGAAAACACTTGAACTGGAACAGAAATAATAATTTTTTTATTTTATAAACCGACAGGTTTTGAAAACCTGTCAGGTTTGAAAAAAATAAAAAATAAAAATAAAAAAAGTCCGCTGCATTTTTGCAGCGGACTTTTTCGTTACAACACAAATTAACAATAACCGAACCCGTGTAAGAACGTAATTTTGCTAAAAAGCTACTTTCTTTGCCCAGGCTTTTTTGCCCTGAACCACTATGATGAAATATGGTGCGGAATCACCGCTCAGGGTAAATTTCTCATTTATTTTTTCTGAATTTTTCATTTTATCCTCGCTGACTATTTTACCGTTTTTATCAACAAGGGTGATGGTTGTCTTTCCTTTTGAGGGCAGATCGGCCTGTATGCTGATATCCAGAATGTCTTTTTTATCAGAGACTTTACGTTCAACATTTATGTTCTCATTTTTAAACATTAGAGGCTCTTCCGAGAACATTGCCGTTGAGAACCCGGCTTTTTTCAGTATGTGAAGATCGGATACGGGAATATCTGTCAGTAGTTCATCCTCAGGCTCATCACCTTTGATGATGAATTTTCCATTACTGCCATCATCAGAAGATATTACGATGTGGTGTTCTTCTTTTGATTCGTCACCAGTACCTGACATAACAATACTTTTCACTATTTTACCGTCTTCGAGCGTGTCGATATTTACTTTCAAGTCCATATTGATATTCATCATCTTGCTCAGGTCGGAATCGGAAGGGAAAGCATTTTTGAAAAAATCATCATCTATACCTATGGAGAACCATGAGATTTTCTGCTGTAAAGAATCGAACTTAATTGCCATCGTTCTCATTATGCTGTCAATGTTGCTCCTTTTGATATTCATAAGGCTGTCAATTCCTTTCCCGAGTTCATCAATCTTATCATCAAAAAAGAAAGCATAACCTTTCGGGTTGTTCAGGGAATCAACATAAACCTGAGTTGAATCTCCGTTTTCGGTGATCATGATAACTTTGGCCTGCGCTGCAGCTGAAAATGCTGTTAACGATAGAAAAAAGCCTGCCGTGAATAAAAACCTAATAGTTTTCATAATGTTTTGGATTTTAAAATTATGGAATAAAGTTACTAACCCCTTGTGGTGATTGTGGTTAAGGTCCGGTTAAAAAGAGTTAAAGAAAAGTTAAAGTCTTTAGCTGAACTTTTATTTTAAAGTATATTTATGCTGAATTTAAAGCGGGACCATACAGCAAAGAACAATGAAGCAAAAATCACTGATAGGAATAATAATACTGATGAGCATATCACTACTCGGGATAGTTTTTGCCCAATACCTGTGGATACGTATGTCGCTGAGGATACAGGGCGAGAAGCTTCAAAGTGCTGCCTATGCTGCCATGAACAATGTTTCGCGAAGGATAGACAACGAGCTGTCGGCAAAATTCATCATTGGCCGGTTTTACTATTCACCTCCACAGATTGTAAATAAACAAAACAAAAGGGTAGAGGCCAGGGTCCAGATAATAAGTAACGGCACCGATTCGCTCTATTCAAACATAGTGAGGGGAAGCATTAACACAGGGGATACGGTAATAAATTTCGACAATAATGACCTGATAACATTGGACCGTGACAGTAATATCCTGAACAAGGTGGAGACGGCAATGTCGAAACTGGAACATTCGATCAGAGCAGGGAGTGACACGGTATCGCAAAGGCATGCCGGAAACGGGAACAATATTGCAAGAGTCATTGAACGGCTTTCGTACGAATATCACACACGAGAAATACCAATCTGGGAAAAACTCAACTATATAAGTCCCAAGGGCATTGAGCAGCTTATCAGGTACGAGCTGAACAATGTGGGAATCAGAACGAATTTTCAATATGCAGTAATAGATAATTTCAGGAATATCGTTCCCAAGTATCACTCAAAAGATTTCAACACCAAAAATTGGGAGAAAGAACTTCCTGTGATAGTGAACCTTTTTCCGAATGACATCATCACAGGCTGGGCACCATACAAACTAGTGGTGCTTTTTCCCGATATCAACACATACCTGTACAAATCGCAGGCAGGATTGCTGATATTTTCGCTCCTTTTCACCCTGTTCATATTGATAACTTTTTTTGTGACGATAAAGATGATACTGTTCCAGAAAAAAGTTTCGGAGATAAAAACAGATTTCATTAATAACATGACGCATGAGTTCAAAACACCAATCGCAACGATCAGTCTTGCATCGGATAATATAAGTAACGAGAAAGTGATACATAATCCGGAGATGATACGTT
>JALVJU010000406.1 GCA_027034005.1 Marinilabiliaceae bacterium | reverse complement strand
CGATAACCTTACGTTTCAGGGGAGTGAACTACAGGGCCGATCTCTGGATCAACGGTAAGCTTGTTGCCGATAAGAACATGCTGGCAGGTGCATTCAATATGTTCACTTTTAAGATTAATGATTATGTGCAAAAGGGAGAGAATGTGATTGCACTTAAGTTATGGGCTCCCGTTGACGGAGAGTACTCCATAGGTTTTGTTGACTGGAACCCTTTCCCTCCTGACAGGAATATGGGCATCTTCCGTGATGTTATTCTTGAGGTTACAGGCGGGGTGAAGATAAGAAGCCCCTTTGTGGAGGCAAAGGTTGACAAGAAGAGTCTCAACGCTGCCGACCTAACTGTAAGGGCAGAGCTTGAGAACAACACAGATAATGCCATTTCGGGAATCGTTAAGATCAACTATGAACTCGGGCAGGTAGAGAAGAAGATTACAGTAGGAGCGGGAGAGACCGTATCCTGTATTTTCACTCCTGAAGAGTATCAACAACTTAAGGTTAAGAATGTGAAGCTTTGGTGGCCCAACGGTATGGGTGATCCTAACCTGTACAATGTGAGTGTGGAGTTTGTGGCGGACAATAAGGTGGTGGACAGGGTTTCTGATAAATACGGAATACGTGAAGTTGAGAGTTATCTTGACGAAAACGGAAACCGTGCGTTCAAGGTTAACGGCGAATTTGTGCTTATCACCGGCGGTGGCTGGGTTGATGACCTGCTTTTGCAGGACACTCCGGAGTCTGTTTCGGCTCAGTTGAAGTATGTGAAGCAGATGAACCTTAACAGTATCCGACTTGAAGGTTTTTGGGGCAAGGACAACACCCTTTATGATCTTTGCGATGAGTACGGTATACTGATCATGGTTGGCTGGAGCTGTCACTGGGAGTGGGCCGAATACCTTGGAAAGCCGACCGACGAAAAATACATGGCCCATGACAATCCCGGGGATATTGCATTGCTTACGAGCTACTGGAAGAGCCAGCTTTTGTGGCTTCGCAATCATCCGAGTATCTACGTATGGATGACAGGAAGCGATAAGCTGCCTGACCCGCAATTAGAAAAGAACTACAACAAGTTGTTTGAAAAATATGATGATTCAAGGCCGTATGTTACAAGTGCCGGCGGTGTTGGCAGTGATCAGGGCATTGTGGCACAGACCGAGATCTACAGTGAGATAAGCGGTCCTACAGGGATGAAGATGTTAGGCCCCTACGCCTACACTCCACCTGTTTACTGGTTTACCGATACTACGCTTGGCGGTGCTTATGGCTTCAACACTGAAACTTGCCCCGGTCCGAATATCTCTCCGTTATCTTCACTTAAAAAGATGATACCTGAGGAGCATTTGTGGCCTATCGACAAGGTGTACTGGGAATTCCACAGCGGAAGAAACCAGTTTCAGACACTCGACAGGTACCGCAAGGCAATGAATGCAAGGTATGGCAAGTCGCACAATGTTGAGGAGTTCGCTTTTAAATCACAATTGATGAACTACGAGCTTATGCGTCCTATGTTTGAATCGTTCGTTGCACATAAACCAAAGAGTACAGGTTTGATACAATGGATGCTAAACTCTGCCTGGCCAGAGATGTACTGGCAGCTTTACGACAGTTACCTTCAGCCCAATGGTGCATTTTACGCTACCCGAAAGGCGAACAACATGGTGCATGCCATTTACGATTACGGGTATGATGATATCTATCTTTCGAACAGTAATCTGAAAGGTCAGTCTGGTCTTAAAGTCCTGATACGTGCTTACGATATCAACTCTAAAGAGGTATTCAAAAAAGAGTGGACAGGAAGTATAGATGGCAACAGCTCTAAGAAGATCTTCAAGCTGCCAAAATTCAGGAAGACTCCTGTGTGGTTTCTTGATATGAGGGTTTTCAATAGTGATAACGATGAGATAGATAACGGTTTCTACTGGTTGTCGACCAAGCCTGATGTTCTCGATTATGATGCAGCCAAAAAACTGGAGTGGGCATTCTACACACCATCGAAGAGTTATGCTGATTTCTCGGCCCTGAACAAGCTGCCGAAAGTTAAGCCTGAATTCAAATATGAATACTCTAAGGACGGAGAGAACGGTAAAGTGACCCTTACGGTAAAAAACAATTCCGATGCAATTGCATTCTTCATCTATCATGATGTTGTTGATCCGTTAAACGGAGAGCCCATACTACCGATATTCTGGGATGACAACTATGTGAGCCTGCTGCCGGATGAGGAGAGGGTTTACACGGCTGAATTCTCACTGAAAGACTTTGACAAGAAGCCCGAAGTGAGGATCAAAGGTTACAATGTGGAGCCGCAGGTGCTGAAATAGATAAAATTAATAAGATCAAAAAAGCTCAATCCTCACGGGTTGGGCTTTTTTGCTTCAAGTGATCTTTTTAGCTTATCTTTGCAATATTAAGCTTTGGGGGTGCGACTTTGAGTCTCGCTCCCAATACCAAAACGTTGATCAAGCCGGGCATGACTTGGATCCGTACTCCGGCTACACAGAGAATGTTATGAACAAAGAGGCGCTTTACGGTAAGACCCTTGATGATCTTAAGGAGATAGCTTCAGAAATGGGATTGCCTGGGTTTACGGCAAAACAGATAGCAGAGTGGCTGTACAAAAAAGATGCAACAAGCATCGACCAGATGACCAATGTTTCTAAAAAGGCAAGGTCGGCTCTGATCGAGAAATATGAAATAGGACTGGTGCCGCATCACTCTTTTCAGGAGTCGGTTGACGGAACAAAAAAGTATCTTTTTAAAGTTGCTTCGGGAAAATACATAGAGTCGGCATACATTCCCGAGAAGGAGAGGGCGACGCTCTGTGTGTCATCGCAGGTGGGTTGTAAGATGGACTGTGCTTTTTGCATGACCGGTAAACAAGGTTTTCAGGGACAACTGACAGCAGGGGAGATATTGAACCAGATACGCAGTCTGCCCGAGTTTAAAAAGCTGACCAATGTGGTTTACATGGGAATGGGCGAACCTCTTGACAATCTGGACGAGGTTCAGAAAAGCCTCGATATACTCACATCGGATTGGGGATACGGCTGGAGCCCTAAAAGAATAACTGTTTCCACCATTGGAATAATTCCGGCGCTCAAACTGTTCATCGAGCACAGTAAGGCGCATCTTGCCGTCAGTATGCACACACCCTTTGATGAGGAAAGGTTAGAGTTGATGCCGATACAGAAGACCTATCCCATATCAGATGTAATTGAGGTTATCAGGGAATATGATTTTGGCCGACAAAGGCGTATCTCTTTCGAATACATAATGTTCAAGGGGCTTAATGATACAAAAGAACATGTAAAAGGTATAACGAAACTGCTTAATGGCCTTAGGTGCCGCATCAACCTGATACGTTTTCATCCCATCCCGGGGTTTGAACATGTGTCTCCATCGCAAAAGGCAATGCACTGGTTCAGGGATGAACTCTCCTCAAAAGGTATTTCCACAACCATTCGCCAAAGTAGGGGAGAGGATATCTTTGCCGCATGTGGAATGCTCTCTACGGACAAGCAGAATTCATGATTTTTGGCTATAACGTAAAACCAAGGGGAGTTTGTTTTTTTTAGATATATTTTGATTTATGCGAGTAGGCCCGACAAAACATCTGTCTTGCCTGCCCGACTGCTGTGGTCAGGCAGTCCTGCCAGGCTGCGCAGTCAGTCAGGTACGGAGGGGGATTGGAAATTGCTTAGAAATAAATTGAAGGCGCTTGTCGTCAAAATGCGATAGCATTTTCTACTTCAATATTTCCCGATTGAATCGGGGTGTAATTTTCAAGAGCGGGTTGAAGCTTTGTTTTGTCTTGCCCCGATTAATATCGGGGTTGGTTCCCCGAGACAAGTCCGGGGCAGTTTCTTATCAAGAAGAAAGAACATAAACCGTATAGGAGAAGTCTCTTCCCTAATTTTGAAATTAATCCCTTCTTATGCCTTTAAACTAATTTTAACTTGACTTCCGCTTTATACTTCATTAACTTTATTAACACAGTATTAATAAAAAATCAGATGTCATGTTAAAGATTATTTTGACCGGGGCATTGGGAAACGATGCAACGGTAAAGGAAGTAGGCAGCAAAAAGGCCATTAATTTTAATGTTGCGGTAACAATGGACCATAAGGACAGCAATGGCAAGAAAGTTGAAAAGACTGAATGGGTGAAAGCCGTTATCTGGAAGTATGAAGGAAGGAGTACTAAAATAGCCGACTATCTGAAGAAAGGCCGCAAGGTATTGATAGAAGGTATTCCTGACAGTGAAGCATACAAGTCGAAAGACGATGAGATAAGGTCATCTTTGCATGTAGTGGTAAAAGAACTGGAGTTTATAGATTAAGCAGAAACTAAAATTAACTTTAAAGGAGAATACATAAGGGTTCTCCTTTTTTATACTCTATAATTTTTTATTTTTGAAGTGTAAACAATTTCAACACTAAAGATCATGATAAAAAGGTTACTGTTACTGTTCGTTCTTTTTTCTGTAATATTTATTTCTTGTGGCCCCTCTGAGAAGGAGAGGGCAGCTGATGCATTCAATAGGGCACAAAAGTTGTATGATGCCAAAAACTTTAATGACACGAAACTGCTGCTCGACAGTATCATAGAGAATATGCCCGGCCAGATTGAGTATGTAAACAAAGCAGAGAACATGCTGAGGACGATAAAGATAGCAGAGCAGGAGCATAACCTTACTTTTCTCGACAGTATGCTTACTGTCAAGCAGGAGGAGCTTAAGCCCATGATGAAGAATTTCATTGAGTCGAATGAATACGGTTCAAAGACATTGCTCATCCATAAACGCCAGAAACCGGAGAATTCGTACGGAAGGACGTTTGTCCGTGCCCACCTTGACATGGATGGCAATTTTTATATTTCTAGCCGCTATTCGGGCGACCATTACATATATCATGACCAGATAAAGGTTTACTACAGCGGTAACAGCGCCATCACCGACAAGGTGGAGTTCGACGGGTTTGATAACAGGCGGTACGAGGACGGGGGCACATACTGGGAGATCGTGAACTACAAGGACGGGAAAGATAACGGCGTTATAGATTTTATTGCGGCTAACTGGGACAAGCCCCTTAAAGTTCAATTTAGGGGAAAGAAGTACTACTACATTGTAATGGAGAAGTTCGATAAAGAGGCTATCAGGGATGCCAACGAAATAGCGGTAGTGCTGAAAGAGATAAAAAGGATAAAGGACGAAATAACAAATGTGAAGAAACAGTTAATGCTTCTGAACCGCAGGATGCAGAAAGTAAAAAAGGTTCCTCAGTTGAAAAGCTGAGAAACCTTTGGGATATTGGTCATTGAAAAAGTACTCTTTTAACGGTCAGGCACAATGCGTCTGAAGGAAATCAATAGTGTCCTTTACGGAAACTAGTTTTGAGACCTCATCATTTTTGATCCTAAGGTTGAAATTGGTTTCCAGGTAGTAAAGGAAGCAGGTCATATCATTTTCATCAATGAAAAGATCTTCATTAAGTTTTGCATTCTCATCTATCAGGTCTTTGGGCACACCGGTCTTTCTGAAAATACGGTACAGGTTTCTTCTTATTTTTGCACTTTCCATTTTATTTTACTTTAATTTCAATTCTATGACAAATGAAAACCGCGGCTTACGTATTAAAGAATGATAAAATGTGTTAAATTGCGGTTTGGTAATTTACAGTTTCAGGGACAGTAAAGTGAAGAATAGTTTCAGGACGATATTTATATTTAGTTTTTTGATTTTCTTTTTTTTTGTTGGTGCTAATGCTCAGATAGACTCGCTGACTAAGAAAGTTATGAATAATATTGACACTTTGCGTTTTGCCAAGGTTAGTTTTGGAGCTTTCAAGATCGCGCCCTATCTTGCCCCTGTTTACACTCCTGAAACCAATTTCATGATATCGGGTGGCGGATTGATAAGTTTCAAGGTGCAGAAGCATGATAAGACATTAAATTACTCATCTATCCCTTTCTCTTTTGGTTACTCTATTTCCGGAGCAATCGACCTTGTTATAAATCATGAAGTGTTTTGGGTTAGGGATAAACTTAGATTTATCGGAGAACTCCAGTATAAAAACCGTATAGATAATTACTGGGGTGTAGGGTATGAAAATGCCATTAATATCGAAAAGTCAGATACAACTACGGAATACAAAAGAAAATATTTTAAGTTTAAAGAGAGGGTTATGTTTAACCTTGGGAATAATTTGTTTTTGGGGCCGGTGGTTGATCTCAATTTCTCTTCGGCAAGCGATCTGAATCCTGTTATGGTCGGTGACGAGTTTGTTGTTGAGCAGGGAACAAAATTTCTCCCGGTGGGTTTGGGTGTTGCTTTTGAATATGATTCGCGGGATTTTCCTTCAAATGCTTACAAGGGATGGTATCTTGGCGGAACGTTGGCATACTATGCTGATTGGTTTGATAGTCCGGCAAAATATTTCAGGACTGAAATTATCTACCGCCAGTATATTACGATATTAAGAAAAAGGAGAGTGCTTGCCTGGCAGATAAGGGATGTAAATACGGAAGGAAGTTTTATCCCTTGGGCTGACATGGCGATGATAGGAGGAAAGGATGATCTTCGCGGATATACCCTGGGACATTACAGGGATAAGTATCTTTTTACTGCCGTGGTTGAGTACAGGCACATGTTTAAAAAGAAGAAACTTAACAAGAAGGGTAATTATAACAGCAAGTGGGGATATGTTGCATGGGTAGGAACCGGCAGTGTGGCTCCAAAGATCATTGAAATGACGCACTGGCTGCCAAACGGAGGTGCAGGTATAAGGTTTGAGATCAGGGACAGAATGAATATCAGGGTTGATGGTGGTATCGGAAAAGGTGAACATGGTTTTTACGTAACTTTTAAAGAGGCGTTTTAGGATGCTAAGATCTCTGATGTACGATGCTGAGCGATAGCGAAGTCCCGTGAAACGGGATACTATGTGAGATTTTATGATGTACGATGTATGAAGTATGATGTAAGATGTATGATGTAAGATGTTAGCATGGTGAGCGATATCGTATTTCCTTGACGGGATGAGATGTATCCTAGAACGGTCTTTTCGTTTTTTCCTTGGGTATAGAGTTTTGTGCTTTATTTTTTGTTGATAATTTCTTTTCAACATCTTTACTTCCCCCTAAGGTTATTTTTTATCTTTGCCGCTCGTAAAATTAAAACAGAACAAAATGCAGAATTTATTTGAGTGTAAGGTAAAATATACCAAAGTTGACGAGAATACAGGGAAAGAGAAGAAAGTGACCGAAACATACCTGATTGATGCCGTATCGTTTACCGAGGCGGAGAGTCGTCTCTACAAAGAGATGGAGATGATGATAAGCGGTGAGTTCATTGTTACTGGTATCAGAAAAGCAAACTATACCGATATCTTTCCTTTCGATGACGGCGATCGTTGGTTCAAGAGCAAGATATCGTATGTTTCCATTGATGAGGAAGCCGGAAAAGAGAAAAAGGCATCAAACCAGATCCTGGTACTTGCCAATGACGTAAAAGATGCCTGGGACAAGATACATGAAAGCATGAAAGGAATGACAGTGGATTATGAGATCAATGCCATTTCAGAAAGTCCGATACTTGATTTCTTCCCATATTTTAAAGACGGTAATGAGGATATTCCGGATAATCTGATACCGGTTGAAAATGTAACTGGACAGGAAGAAGAGTAGGGTTTAAGGTAAAATAAATAATTGAAGGTATGGAATGTTCCATGCCTTTTTTGTTTGCCGGCAGGCAATATTTGAAGATATTGCTGTTTCTGCTTATCTTAGTAAAAACTAAAATTAACCGGACATGAGAATACTTTCATTACTTACAGTAGTATTTTTATCAACTATTTTTACAAATGGTTGTTCAAACAGATCGAATGAAAAGAATATGGTAACAAAAAAGGAGATTAACACCGGATGGGAATTCAGTGAGGCAGGCAAGAACGACTGGAAGTCGGCAAAAGTGCCGGGATGCATCCACACCGACCTGTTGGAGCATAAGATCATAGAGGATCCTTTTTACAGACTTAACGAGCACAATGTTCAGTGGATTGACAAGATGGACTGGGAGTATAAAACAACATTTAATGTTGGTAGTGATATTGTTGATCAGGAGTATGTGGTCCTTGATCTTAAAGGGCTTGACACCTATGCGGATGTCTATCTTAACGGCACACAGATATTGAAAGCCGACAATATGTTCAGGGAGTGGAGAGTGGATTGTAAAGACCTGCTTAAGGAAGGGGACAATGACCTGAGAATATATTTCCATTCGCCCATAATGACAGGGCTTAAGATTTACGACAGCTATCCTTATGTTGTGCAGTCATCGCCGAATGACCTTGCAAAGATAGGCAAAGTGCCAGGGGAAAAGTGGGTAAGCCCGTATGTACGTAAGGCACCGTTTCAGTTTGGCTGGGACTGGGGGCCGCGGCTTGTTACATCAGGCGTGTGGAAGCCGGTGATACTTGAGGCCTGGAGTGCGGCAAGGATAGCCGGTGTACATACCAGGATCAAAAACCTTACAGAAAAGAAGGCAGGAATTACCACTGAGCTTGAAGTTGAATCATCTGCCCCGCAAAATGCCAAAGTGAAGATACTTGCTGACGGCAATGTTATGTACGAATCTGATGTGGCCTTGATTCAAGGAAGAAATGACATAACAGTTGAGTATTTTATCGATGATCCAAAGCTCTGGTGGCCAAACGGCTTAGGAGAGCAGGATATGTACAAGATAACTGCTGAGATAGAGACGGATAAGGGCAAGGACAGATATTCACACAATTTGGGACTGAGGACAGTTGAACTTGTGAGGGACAGTGACGATATCGGCGTTTCGTTCTACTTTAAAGTAAACGGCCATCCTGTTTTCATGAAAGGTGCCAATGTGATACCTAATGATGTTTTCCTTGACAGGGTTACGCCTGAGAAATATGAGCACATAATCTCAAGTGCTGCCAAAAGTAATTTCAACATGTTGCGAGTGTGGGGCGGCGGTATCTATGAAAAGGATATATTTTACGACCTGTGCGACAAGTACGGTATATTGCTTTGGCACGATTTCATGTTTGCATGTAACATGTATCCCGGTGATGAGAAATTTCTTGAAAGCGTTAGGCATGAAGCAGAAGACAATGTGAAAAGGCTGCGCAATCACCCTTGTATTGCCATGTGGTGCGGTAACAATGAAGTGCTTGAAGCATGGTTTCAGTGGGGATGGAAACAACAGAACGAGAAGAAACAGCCGGAAGGGGCCAAGGCAATGTGGAAGGCATACAAGGATATTTTTGTTGACATACTTCCTAATACTGTGAAAAGATATGATCCCGACCGCTCGTACTGGGCATCGAGCCCGCAGTCGGGAGACACTGTTGTTTCGCATGTCATTGACGGGGATAAGCACGACTGGCGTGTATGGTTCCATAAGGTTCCTTTCACCATCTATCATGACAATCCGGCAAGGTTTGTTAGCGAGTACGGTTTCCAGTCATTCCCGGAGATGAAGACCATTAAAAAGTATGCTTTGCCTGAGGATTACGATATAAATTCCGAGGTGATGAAGTCGCATCAAAGGTCGTTTATCGGCAATAAGCAGATAAAATATTACATGGACCAGTATTTCAGGCAGCCAAAGGATTTTGAGTCGTTCATCTACACAGGGCTTGTCCTGCAGGGAGAAGGCATTCGCACAGGAATAGAAGGACATCGCTTGAGCATGCCGCGGACAATGGGCAGCTTGTACTGGCAGTTGAACGATGTGTGGCCTGTTGCTTCCTGGTCGAGTATCGATTATTACGGTAATTGGAAAGCAGAGCAGTACATGGTACGTAAGGCTTTTGAGCCGGTTATTGTTGTCCCGGATACCAAGACCGATGACCTGCAGGTTTATGTCATTTCGGACAAGCTGAAGGATCTTGATGCCAGGCTTGATATGAAAATCATCGATTTCAATGGTAAAGAGTTATGGAAACACTCGGCAGATGTGAAAGTTAAAGCAAACAGTTCCAATATTGTTTACAAAAAAACACTGAAAGAGCTGCTTAAAGGCATTGACAAAAAACGTTCTGTTTTGGTCGTTTCTTTAACACAAGGAGGGAATGAACTGTACAGGACAACAAAATATTTCAAAAGGGTTAAAGATATTGACCTTCCACTGCCACAGATGACTGCAAGAACAGAAAAGGTAAGCAACGGATGCAAGGTTACAGTTTCAACAAATGTCCTTGCAAAGAATGTTTACCTGAGTTTTGAGGATCATAACGGTTGGTTCACCGATAACTTCTTTGACCTGCTGCCAGGTGAAACACGTACCGTGGTTTTTGAAACGAAAGAGGGTATCAGGGAGCCCGGTAAAGAACTTCAGGTTAGAAGCATCAGGGATACTTACTGAAGAATATTAACCTTTCCTAAAACAAACCCCGGACTTATGTCAAGTACCG
>JALVJU010000405.1 GCA_027034005.1 Marinilabiliaceae bacterium | reverse complement strand
ACAGCAAGTCAGGGGAATTCAGGAGAACAGGGTGGTAAGCACGCTTAAACACTACTTCCTCTACTCCGTACCAAAGGGTGGAAGGGACGGCAAAGCCCGTACCGACCCGCATGTTGCCGAACGTGAAACATGGGATCTTTATCTTTATCCTTTCAGGCGCGGAGTGACGGAAGGCGGAGCCATGGGCATTATGAGCAGTTACAATGATTACAACGGCATTCCTGTTACCGGAAGCAAATATTACTTAACCGATGTTCTTAAGGACAAATTCCACTTTAATGGATATGTTGTTTCCGATTCATGGGCTGTACGGCTCATAAACAGCAAACACCATGTTGCCGGGACCTACAAAGAAGCAGTGCGGCAGGCAGTGGAAGCCGGCCTTAATGTTAGGACAACATTTCAGATGCCCGGCAGCTATATCAGGCCTTTGCGGGAACTGATAAACGAGGGTTCCATTTCGATGGCCACTATTGACGACAGGGTAAGGGATGTACTTAGGGTGAAGTTCTGGGAAGGACTGTTCGATGCCCCCTATCATGACGAGAAAGCCGCTGACAAGTTGGTTAACACAAAAGAGAACAACGAGATCGCCCTGCAGGCCTCACGGGAAGCAATTGTGCTGCTGAAAAATGAAAATAACCTTCTGCCGCTCGACATCTCAAAATACAAGAACATTCTTGTATGCGGCCCTGCGGCAAAAGAGGAGAAATCATCCGAGAGCCGTTATGGCCCAAATCACATAGATGTGATATCAGGATATGAGGGGATAGTCTCAGAAGTTGAGGATAAAGCAAATGTGCAGTATGCCCAAGGGTGTAAATATTTTGACAGGGAAACATGGCCCGAATCGGAGATCATGCCTATGGAGACTAGCCGGGAAGAAAAAGAGATGATGACGGAGGCGATACAAAAAGCACAAAATTCCGATCTCATCATAGCATTTCTTGGGGAAAATGATCGTGTTGTGGGAGAGTCGCGTTCAAGGACAAGCTTAAACCTGCCCGGCTCTCAACGCACATTCCTTATGGAACTGAAAGAAACCGGCAAGCCCATTGTCCTGGTCCTTATCAATGGCCGTCCATTGTCAGTAAACTGGGCGAATGCCAATGTTCCGGCCATCCTTGAGGCCTGGTTTCCCGGACTTCATGGCGGAACGGCCATTGCCGATGTGCTTTTCGGCAACTACAATCCGGGAGGCAAAATGCCTGTAACAACCCCAAGGAGCGCAGGCCAGATCCCTTTCAACTTCCCGTTCAAACCGGGATCACAGGCAGGCCAGGAAGAGTGGGCAAGCCCCAACGGACACGGCAACTCCAGGATCACAGGAGCTCTCTATCCCTTTGGCTACGGTTTAAGTTACACGACATTTGATTATTCTGACCTTAAAATATCACCTGTAGAAGGCGGACCGCAATCTGAAGTACTGGTGAGTTTCACTCTTAGAAACACAGGAAAATTTAAAGGAGATGAAGTGCCTCAGCTTTACATAAACGATGAAGTGGCAAGCGTTACGCGTTACGAAAAGATGCTCCGCGGCTTCGAAAGGGTAACACTCGAACCCGGCGAATCGAAAGAGATAACGTTCACGCTCAAGCCCGATGACCTTGCCCTTTACGACAGGAACATGAAACATATTGTAGAACCGGGAAGATTCAACGTTTACATTGGCAGTTCGTCCGAAGATATCAAGCTGAACGGTTCATTCATTTTAATCAACAAGCACCGTGAAGCGGATGAGTTTTTCAAGAAAGAGTAAAAAGTAGACGGGATTTAGATTGAGATGTTTAATTAGGTGAACATCAAAGGTTATTGAGGTGTATGACAAAATCCACGAAATAAAAATGGGGGCTAAAACAGTTACATATCTTTCTTCGCTAATCGCTAATCTCAAATCATCAATCCCATATCCCCCAAAAGTTTGCAGCCCCATCGGGGCGTAACAATGGTAACCTCGTCCGTAAGGCGGGGAGACACCGAAGAAAGGATGTGCGCAGCACCAAAAATGCCCCAACGGGGCGAAACAACCATAGCCCCGCCTGAAAGGGCGGGGGCCGGGATGACGAACGTTCAACGTGGTTGGCGGGATTTTTGACGCGCAGCATTCAAAAATCATGACAACCGCCCCACGCGACTGATTGGGGGAACACGGATGATGAACATAGAGACACTGAGTTTTTGCACCTCGAAGCGTTGCATCTTTCAAACTATTTTGTTCCTTCTGTAGCAGAAAAAACTACACCTCTGTGCCTTGGTGCCTCTGTGTTATTAATTCGTGGAGAAGTTGCATAAAAGTGGATTTTGTAGTATACCCGGTTATTGGAGACCTTGATGTTTGCTGTTTTGGATCAACAAATGTCAATTCTGCCTTCCAAGCAGCCAGTACGCCTTAACCCTTTTTGAAAATTCGCCTGCCTGTCCGGTGTAAAGCTTTGCAATCTCTGGCCACACCTCCAGTTGTATCTGTTGCCGCTGTGATGAGATATAAGACTCAATCTCCAGCTTTTCTTCCGCAGATACCAGTTTCTCATCCAAAGTGTCAATGTAGTCATTTAGCTCTGCCATGTTGTGATCCTCTCCAAGGGCAAGAGATGCCGATTTTAGTCCCTTAAAGTATCCGTTGAAAAATTCCGGTGATACATCTTTTATAAGTTTTACAAGGTACATCAGTGTTTTGATCCTTTTTCGCATCTCATGCAGGTTCTCATCGGTAGGGAACTGCTGGCTGTGCATCATCTGCTTTTGCCCCCACGAAAACACTTTTCCTATCCCTTTGTAAAAGGTATGCGGCCCCAGCATAGAAAGATCCACAGCAGCAAACCTCTCCTTTGCCTCCTCTGTCTTTTTCGCAATGCTATGGAAGATTTCAAGACCTGTTATCAGGTCAAAGGCATCCTCTTTTTTCTCTTTAAGATGCTGTTTGATATTGTTAATTGTTTTATCCGGGAGATCAATTATTCCGGCAGAAACAATATTATCAAACTCTTCCTCAAACACGTGAAAATTTCTTGCAACCGACAGTTTCCTCGATATCTCTTTCAAAAAAGTATTTTCTCTAAGGTAAATCTCAGGCGGAAGGTCCGGTTTCAGCATGCGTAAAAGAGCCCTGATACGCTTCGATGCCTTCCTTATATCATGCACTGACAGGTCAGGATCTTCATGGTTACGGCACGATGATATTATCAGATCATATTGTTCTGTAATTATTCTGTGGGTGGCCACAGATATCTCCTCATGGTTGGTTATCGAAAAAAAATACATTGAACCGGCATTTTGTTTGAGAATTTAATTTACATAACATTTAAACCAATATCAAAGTTTTCTGATAATTTTTATGGATTCTCACATCTATTGGGAGTGCGACTGACAGTCGCGCCCCTAATCTCATACCGGACAGTCATCGGATGACTATTTTGCCAATGCCCGCATTATCACGTTGGCAGCTAACTTTCTTGTAAGATTGTTCACATCGTAACGGGGATTGACCTCGGTTATCTCGATTATCTTTGTGCGTTCATCGATTGCAGCCACATCGGCCACTTCACACACCTCTGCTGCCGTAAATCCCATAGGCCCGGGGCTGCTTACGCCCGGTGCTTCTGCTGCACGGACCACATCCATATCGAAGCCCCAGAAAATCGCATCGGCATCAGAACTGTCAACAATCCCTTTTATGGTTTTATAAAC
>JALVJU010000404.1 GCA_027034005.1 Marinilabiliaceae bacterium | reverse complement strand
CAACGGGAGGAAAGGTACGGCACTGATGTACAACAACAGTAAGATCATGGCGAGTTATGTCCGTATCGGTTTTACCGAAGATGGCGGATGGTACCTTCACAAGCTGAGATCCGACTTTATCCCGAGTCTGAAGATACAGATGGAGGACGATATCACTGCATCGATAACATTGCCGGCTAAAAAGATAAATGACCTTAACCCCGAATTCAAAAACAAGAGTGTGAAACTCGTGAAGAACTGCGAGAGCTATCTTTTCCAGAGGCCTGATGAAGCTGTGATAAGGGGATACGACAAAGAGGCCGAGAGAGATATCGTACAGGACAATACTTTCCTTACGAATTATGAGCCTCTAACACGCGAACAGGCCATAGAGTTGTACGAAGATGCGATCAATTTCGACAAATACACACAGCCGGTAAAAGACCTGATAAAGAAAGTCATCGACAGCGATAAGGACGAATATTTTGTAGTTCCGTCGCATACACGGATAGTGAACGGTGAGCCAACAAAAAATCCGAGGTACCTTCAGCGAAACGTGAACACGAAGGAGACACAGGAAACTTATCTGGCAGAGATAGGAGTGAGGCTCCACAGGAAGGTCAAAAGCGATGCACCTGTAAATTACACTGTTAATGCTGTGCTCCCGGGAAGGCGCAACAATCCTGCCGACAGGGAGAACGGTATTCGTCCGCTGAGCGTTTACAACCCGATCCACTATCAGGAACTGCCAGAGCTGTTTATGGACTTCATCTGCAGCCTGACGGGCAAATCACCGTCGACAACGGGAGCCGGCTCGGAGGGGGCTTTGACCAAAGGGCCTTTTAACATGTTGGTGCCTACCACCGATCTTAACAATGCCTTGTTGTCCTATATCCTGACCGAATATCAGGGATTCACATCGGCAGCGGGCTATGTGGGCAACAACCGTTTCGACCACGATATCAGTATCCTTGTTCCCGAGATATGGGCACGTCTTGATCCCGAAGACCGTAATGCTAAAGAGCTGATAAAAAATAACTGCCTTGAAAAACTTGATGATTTTGAATACAAGGGAAGGAAGATATGTGCCAGCCGTCTGGGATACCGTATAAACGAGAATTTTGCCTTCCGATGCATGAACCGTTTATTCGATGAACCTCTTGCTGTGTTCAACGAAAAGATGCTTAGGCCTGAGACCCAGAATATGGAAGATTTTGTGGACGGCATAGATAACATTGTTGAAGCACAGAAGAAAGTGGCACTCAACTATTTCGAGGACGGAAGTGTGGAAGATGCCATCCCTCCGTTGAAAATTCTCCTGCATATCATGGCATACGGCAAGTATGAGGGGAAGGATATCAACGACCCGGAACTGAGAAGGTATTTCGAGAGGGATTATGTGATAAGCAACGACTGGTACAAGGAGCGTTTGAAGCTGAAGCAGCAGAAGGATATCGAGTTCTACACAAACAGGGTCAGTTACCTGAACGATTTTATGAAAAAACCTGAAAATGAAGTCCTGCTTGAAGAGATGAATATTTCGGAACGGCTGGATAAGGCAGAGAAGATGCTCGAACATGTGAAATCGGAAGAGTATTTGAAAGAGCTTGAAGGCACGATAGGCCTTGACCCGCTTTTCAGGAAAAAGAATAAAAAAGCGGAAAAACAGTTTGCCGGGGTTATGATGAATTGAACCTTAAAGAACAGATAGCATAAAAACTTCTATTCGTCCGACGATAGGAGGTCAATCTAACGTTTAGGGGAGACGGTATGCAACCCCCGGTGTGGCTCCGAGCCACGCCGAGAGGATCAATGGGACGTATTGGGAGTGCGACTTGGAGTCGCGCCCCCAATAATAAAGAAAGCATCAGCCCTGCGCAACATCTGTAGAAAATAATATTCATTAATGAATACTGCCCAAAAAGTGTCCTATCTGTTTATTGGATATTTTTGCAGGCAGCTTTTTTTAAGATCAAACCTTATTTGTTTGGTATGTTCTGTTTTTTTACTTTTGGCAAACATTTACTTAGTACCTTTACATGAGATCCATGGCATATAAAAATATTAGAATACTGAGCAAGCTGATGCTGATCCTTGCATTTGGTTTGTTCTTCACAACTCTTTCCCAGGCCCAGGTGACAAGCTCCAAGATCATCATCGACGGAAAAACTTTTTATCTGTACAAGGTCAAAAGCGGGGAGGGGCTGTACCGGATAAGCAAGGAGTTTGGCGTTTCACAGCAGGAGATCGTCGATGCCAATCCCGAGGTGACAAACGGCCTGAAGGCCGGCCAGCTGATCAAGATACCCGTTATCTCGGGCAGGAACAGCACAGAGCAGGAACTGAAAGGCTCCGGCAACTATATCTACCACACTGTGGAGAAGGGACAGACCGTATTTTATATCTCTCAGAAATATCATGTTCCCAAGGAGGTTATCTATGAGAACAACCCCGGCAGCAGGCAACGGTTGATAGAGGGAACGATAATAAAAATTCCTGTTGACAAGATCGAGAAAAGCTCCTCTGACTCCCAAAGCGGCAATTTTATGATGCATAAGGTGCAGTCGAAAGAGACACTTTACGGACTGGCAAAAAGATATCAGGTAAATCAAAAGGACATTATTGAAGCTAATCCTGCATTAAAGGGAGGAATACTGCCTGTTGGAACGATGCTGCGGATACCGGTAAAAGATGCAACGGTAACAAAACACGTTGCCGAACAGCCTGTGGTAAAAACAGAAAGCATAGGGAACCAAAAACTTGAAGACGATAAGTATGAGTATTACAAAATAGGGCCGGGAGAAACTTTGTACGGCATCTCAAAAAAGTTCCATGCAGACATCAAAGCTGTCAAGGAAGCCAACAATGGCATTAATGAAGATGACCTGCCCGTGGGATATATGTTGAGGATACCCAAGGCGAGTATTAAAAAAGAAACACAGCAGCCAAAAGAGCAGGGCCCCCTTTTCACAATGCATAAAGTAAGAAGAAGAGAGACCCTTTATTCCATATCAAGGAAATACAATATCGATGTTGATATTCTTAAAAAGGTGAACTCCTCTCTCGACCTGGCCCGTCTGAAAAAGGGCATGATGCTGAAAATTCCTACAAGGACATGGTTCGAACAGGTATATCAGCGCGAGGAAGAGGTGACCAGAAAAGAAGAACCTAAGGTGGTCGTTAAAACAGTAATGGACAGCCTTGCACATGCCGACTGTATCTCGTACAACTATTCTGACAGTTATCCTACATTGAAAATAGGCCTTTTACTCCCTTTCGACGTATGGGACAGCAAGAAAGTGAACATAATTGGAGAGGAGGATGATAACGGTGATACTGTTAAAAAAGAGAGGGAAGAGAAGATCATTTCCAACAAATCAAAAGTGTTTGTAGAGTTCTACGAGGGCATGCTCCTGGCCCTTGATGCGCTGAAAAAACAGAATACGAATATCGAACTGTTCGTTTACGACACACAAAGCGATTCAACGGATAAGATAAAGGATATCCTGATGAGGCCTGAAGTGGCCGGTCTTGATATGATCATCGGGCCTGCATTTGCCATTAACCTTCAGCCTGTTTCTCAGTTTGCAAAGCAACACGGCATCAAACTGGTTTATCCTTTTTCGAAAATAAACCCTGAACTCCCGGTTAATCCGGAGATATTCCAGGTCAGTCCGGTCGACACGCTGTTGTTTGAAACCATCGAGAATGAGATCCTTAGAAATGTTAAAGGAAAGAGGATCATTGTCATTCGTACAAAAGACAACTCCGAATATGAACAAAAACTAAGCAGGGAACTGAAGGAGAAGATATTCTGGGACAGTTTCCAAAGCGGTGTTCAGCCCGATTATGTGGAATACAAATTTGTTCAGGGCGAACTGAACGGACTGGAAGAGCTTTTCGTGAAAGACGCCGACAACATGGTTATCATACCGTCGAAAAATGAGGCTTATGTCAGCAGCATTGTTACAACCATAGCAGGTATCACAAGGAATCGTCACATAAATGTTACCCTGTGGGGACTGCCTGACTGGCTGAGGTTCCAGTCGATGAAGCCGGAGGATGTCCATCGGTTGAATGGCCATATCTTTTCATATTACCGGGTTGATTACAACGATCCCGAAACTATTGCTTTTATCAATAAATTCCGCAAATGGTATCACACAGAGCCGATGGCTATTTCTCCCTATTTCCAGAAGGCCAGTGTGAGGTCGAATTTCAGCCGATACGGTATCTGGGGGTATGATGTATCGTATTACTTTATTAATGCGCTTAAAACATACGGAAAGAATTTTGAGTACTGCCTTGACGATTACAATGTGCACCTGATACAATCGAATTTCAAATTTAAACATATCTCAAACTGGGGCGGCATGTACAATACCGGATTGTTCATACTGAACTTCACTCCCGATTTCAGGCTGGAGAGCTGGGAAGTGAACTGATTTTCTTCGCCAATCGTCAATCACATTTCCCCAACGGGGCGAAACAACCATAGCCCCGGTCGTAAGGACAGGGATGGGAAGTAAGAAAATTTAACGTGGTTGGCGGGATTTTTGACGCGAAGCATTCAAAAATCGTGACAACCGCATCACGCGATCATTGGGGGTGCAGAAAACCCACAACAAATCAAGTGTTATGTCAGGTATAACATGTTTTCTGTTACATGCCCACGCCATATTCTTAAAATCCTTAAAGAGAGCCCATACGCGCAGGTATTTCCCCTTTTTAGGGTTATAGGGGTGTGGGGAGGATGACAGAATACGCCTGACATGACACTGGTAGAACCATCATCGTCTGGCCGCAACGCATCAGAACGGATATAAAAAGCCGGAACTCAAATTAAAGTCCCGGCTTCTTATTTTTCGTTAATTAGTTTTATTCTTCTGAGCCGCCTTCACTTCTCATGCCCATGATGTCACGATCGAACATGTAAATGTTATGGTCGCCCATAAGCTTCAGTTTGTCGATTATGCTTTGTACTGAGGCCTCTTCTTCTATCTGCTCTGTTACGAAGTACTGTATCCAGTTATGGGTCGTAAAATCTTTTTCATTAAGTGTCACTTCCACTATCTCGTTGATAGAAGCACTCACAAACTGCTCATGCTTAAGTACCTTGTCAAACACTTCGCGCACATCCTTATACTCTGAAGGTGGTTCAGCAATGGCAGTGATGCGGGCCCTGCCGCCCCTTTCATTGATATAAGATATGAACTTCAACATGTGCATTCTTTCTTCGTCGGATTGTGCGTAAAGCCATTTTGAAGTTCCTTCCAGTCCGTTGCACTCAGCCCACACGGCCATGGCAAGATACAGGTTCGAAGAGTATGCTTCCCTTTCAACCTGGCGGTTCAATATGTCTTCAACTTTTTTGTTTAACATGATATCTGATTTTATTTTTTTTTGTTACTTCAAAGATAGCCTGTTTTGTTAAAATAATGGTAATGATATTTTTATAAACAGGCTTATTTAAAATCATTCTATATTGCGTCAAACAAAGGTCTATTTTTATCGGAAAAAAGCATATTTGTATCCGATATGCAGATATTGAAATATATAAATAATGTTATAAATGGTCAGAAAACCACTTACAGAATTACATACTTTTTTAAAAAATAGTAAATTGCTTTCTAATTAATCCTAATATCCGATTATGATCAAAAAAATTTTAGTAGCTAACAGGGGAGAGATTGCCGTCAGGGTGATGCGTTCATGCAAGGAGCTTGGCATCAGTTCTGTGGCAGTATATTCCGAGATCGACCGGAAAGCCATGCACGTAAGGTATGCCGATGAAGCATACTGTGTTGGACCGGCCCCTTCGAACGAAAGTTATCTTAACGCTGAGAAAATACTGGAAGTGGCCAAAAAGGCCAATGTGGATGCTATTCATCCCGGATATGGTTTCCTGTCGGAGAATGCCGATTTTGCACGTAAGGTGGCCGAGGCAGGTATCATTTTTATAGGCCCGTCGCCTGAAGCTATTCTCACAATGGGGGATAAGCTTACGGCCAGGCAGAAGATGATAGAGAACGGCGTTTCTGTCGTTCCCGGGACCAAAGACCCCGTCAGGGACGAGGATGACCTTGTGAAAACGGTAGAGGAGATCGGTTATCCCGTGATGCTTAAAGCTTCTGCCGGCGGAGGCGGAAAAGGAATGCGCCTTGTACGCAACAGGGATGAGCTTATATCCTCCTTCCGTATGGCCAAATCCGAGGCAAGCTCCTCTTTTGGCGATGATGCCGTTTATGTTGAGAAATACATCGAGTCCCCGCACCATATCGAATTTCAGGTGTTGGCAGATACACACGGTAACACTATTCATCTTTTTGAGCGTGAGTGTTCGGTGCAAAGGCGTCACCAGAAAGTTGTTGAAGAGACACCTTCACCGCTCATGACCCCCGAACTCCGTGAGGAGATGGGCAAACAGGCCGTTGCAGCTGCTAAGTCGGTTGATTATGTGGGGGCCGGTACAGTAGAATTCCTGGTTGACAACGACCGTAACTTCTACTTCCTTGAGATGAACACGCGTCTGCAGGTTGAACACCCCATCACTGAGCGTGTTACCGGCAAAGACCTTGTGAAGGCCCAGATACTTATCGCCGACGGTAAGCCGTTGCCATACAAACAGGAAGAGCTTTCACAGAACGGACACGCCATTGAATGCCGTATCTATGCCGAAGACCACCAGAACAATTTTATGCCCAGTCCGGGACTTGTGACACACATAACAGAGCCTCTGGGCCTGGGCATCCGTACCGACGGATATGTTTACGAGGGGTATGAGATCCCTTATCACTACGACCCCATGATCTCAAAACTGATCGTCTGGGCGCCTACACGTGACGAAGCTATCCAAAGGATGAAACGCGCACTTTACGAGTACAAGATAACAGGGGTGAAGACTTCTATCCCTTTCCTTACAAAGATCATGGAAACAAAAGATTTTTATGAAGGAAAGTACGATACCCATTTTATCGAGAAGAATATCGACACTCTGCTTGAAGACACGGGTTGTGATGATGCCTGCGAAGATATCGCTCTTTTTGTTGCTTATCTTGACTATACCGATAAGATGAAAAAACGAAGCAACGAAACTGCATCGGATGCCGATTGTGTCAAGTCTTCCGGCTGGAAGGATTTTGCAAGAAGAAAAAATGTTTTACGATTTTAATCTCATACTATGTCATTGGAAATAAAAGTAAAAGACCGTACTACAAAAATAGAAGTGCTGGAACAGAAAGGTTCCGTGTACCGAGTGAAGATAGATGATAAGGAGTATGAGCTGGATGTTGAGAGAGTGGAAGACGGGGTATACTCCGTGATACACGAAGGTGCTTCGGTAAATATGGAGATGATTGAGGGCGATACTGCCAACAAATACAATGTCAATGCCGGTAAAGAGCATTACGATGTTGAGATCATCGATCCTGCATCTCGCTACAGGACTGCCTCGGGAGGTGACCTTGAAGGCGGTGACAGGTTCATCTCTTCTCCTATGCCGGGCAAGGTTGTTAAGATACTTGTAAGCGAAGGCGACAAAGTTGAAAAAGGCCAGACCGTGATCATCATTTCTGCCATGAAGATGGAGAGTGAATACAAGAGTGTCTTCGACGGTGTTGTGAAAAAAGTGTTTGTCAGCGAAGGCGACACTACCGATTCAAATGCGCCTCTGGTTGAGATAGAACCGGCCGAATAGGTTATTTTTGCTAAATCAATAAACTATAATTAACAGAAAGAAAATGCATACTATAGAAGATAAATACAAACAGTTTGAGGACAGGAACCGTGCAGCCGAACTGGGCGGCGGTGAAGATAGGATTAAAAAGATACATGATTCGGGCAGGCTGACCGCCCGTGAGCGTATCGAAATATTTTTCGATCCCGGCACTTTCGTCGAGATCGACAAGCTGGTGACCCATGCTTGTACGAATTTCGATATGGGGGAGAAGCGCATTCCCGGTGATGGAGTTGTGTGCGGTTACGGTAAGGTCGATGGCCGGCTTGTATATGCCTATGCACAGGATTTCACCGTTTTTGGCGGATCGCTCAGCCGTACCAATGCGAACAAGATAATCAAGATATCACAGCTTGCCCTTAAGATGGGGGCCCCCCTTGTCGGCCTTAACGATTCAGGCGGTGCCCGTATCCAGGAAGGGGTGAGGAGCCTTGCAGGTTACGGCGACATCTTCAACCTGAATGTCAAATCATCGGGTGTCATTCCTCAGATATCTGCTATCATGGGGCCTTGTGCCGGCGGTGCCGTTTATTCCCCGGCCCTTACCGATTTCATTTTCATGGTGAACAAATCGAGCTACATGTTCGTGACAGGCCCTGATGTGATAAAGACAGTAACCCACGAAGAGGTTACCAAAGAGGAGCTTGGCGGTGCCATGACACACAACTCAAAGAGCGGTGTGGCTCACTTCATGGGAAATGACGATGAGCATACCCTGATGATGATACGCGAACTGCTCAGCTATATCCCGTCGAACAATCTTGAAGACCCACCATCTGTACCTTCGAATGACCCGATAGACAGGGTGGACGAATCGCTGCAGGAGCTTATCCCTGTTGATCCAAATAAGCCGTACGATATGCACATCCTTATCAAATCGGTTGTTGACGATCACCACTTCTTTGAGGTAATGCCCCATTATGCACAGAACATAATCATAGGTTTTGCACGTATGGACGGTAAGACGGTAGGTATCGTGGCCAACCAGCCAAATTACCTGGCAGGTGTTGTTGATATCAATTCATCGGCAAAAGCTGCCCGTTTCGTACGTTTCTGCGATGCTTTCAATATCCCTCTTGTCACTTTCGTTGACGTGCCGGGATTCCTTCCGGGAACCGTTCAGGAATACGGGGGCATCATCAAGCATGGCGCCAAACTGCTTTATGCCTATGCCGAAGCTACTGTGCCTAAGATCACCCTTGTTACGCGCAAAGCCTACGGTGGTGCTTATGATGTTATGTCTTCAAAGCATCTTGGTGCAGACATCAATTATGCTTATCCTACTGCCGAGATCGCAGTTATGGGGCCTGAAGGTGCCGTGAATATCATCTTCCGTGGCGACAAGGACGAGGAGGCTAAGAAAAAGAGAGTGGAGGATTATCGCGATAACTTTGCCAATCCATACCGTGTTGCCGAGCTGGGCTACATCGACGAGGTGATCTATCCTAAGAACACCCGTCTGAAGCTTATCCAGGCCCTTGATATGGCAAGGAACAAGAGCGAGTCCAATCCTCCTAAAAAGCACGGGAATATTCCGTTGTAAAAAGGAGTATCAAATAACATAATTGCAAAAAAGCTGTCAGGTAAACTGGCGGCTTTTTGTTTTCTTTGCATTCGATTGCGATCTGGCAACGACCTGATAGATGCAAATAAAAAATTCTTGTGAAAACGTACTGACGTAAGGACATAAAAAAACTGCCGTGATCTTATCGCGGCAGTTTTTTTATATCTTGCTTAAAGCCCCCTAATTCACCGAAGGCTTCTGACTCTTTCTTTTGGTCTTTTTAATGGCAGTCTTGATCTGATCTTTCTTCTCGTCATAATCCACCTTGATAACATCTCCTTCGGTCATGGAAGCCTGGATTATCACTTCGGCCATCTCGTCCTCAAGGTATTTCTGGATGGCACGCTTCAGCGGCCTTGCGCCAAACTGCACATCATATCCTTTCGAGGCGATGAAATCTTTTGCCGCATCGGTAAGCTCCAGTTTGTAACCCAGGGATTCAACACGCTGGTACAGTCCCTTAAGTTCAATATCGATGATCTTATGTATATCTTCCTTGTCAAGACTGTTGAAAATTACAACATCGTCGATACGGTTGATGAACTCTGGAGCAAAAGCTTTTTTAAGGGCTTTTTCGATCACGCTCTTGGTGTGGTCCTTGTCGCTCAATGCTGCTTTTGTGGAAAAGCCTACACCTCGTCCGAAGTCTTTCAGTTCGCGTGTCCCGATGTTTGATGTCATGATGATGATAGTGTTCTTAAAGTCCACCTTACGCCCCAGGCTATCGGTCAAACGGCCCTCGTCGAGTACCTGAAGTAACAGGTTGAACACGTCAGGGTGTGCTTTTTCTATTTCATCCAAAAGCACTACTGCATAAGGGCGACGGCGAACTTTCTCAGTCAGCTGGCCTCCCTCTTCGTATCCCACGTATCCCGGAGGTGCACCAACCAGCCTTGACACAGAGAATTTCTCCATGTATTCACTCATGTCGATACGGATAAGTGCATCTGTCGTATCAAAAAGATACTGTGCAAGCACCTTGGCAAGGTGTGTTTTTCCCACACCTGTAGGGCCCAGGAAGATGAACGAACCAATAGGGCGGTTAGGATCTTTTAACCCTGCACGGTTACGCTGGATGGCTTTCACTATCTTGTTAATGGCATCATCCTGGCCTATCACGCTACCCTTAAGCTCTTTTCCCATCTTAAGCAGTCTGGAACCCTCGGCCTGTGCAACACGCTGTACCGGGATGCCGGTCATCATGGCAAC
>JALVJU010000403.1 GCA_027034005.1 Marinilabiliaceae bacterium | reverse complement strand
AATCCCGATCTTGACGGAAGAGTTGCGGCATACACCCTCGAAGGGTTTTCTTTCAGGGAATATCTGAACCTGAAGACAGGTCTGTCGTTCTCAAGTTATTCACTTGAAGAGATACTGAAAGATCACAATGAGATAAGCAAGAAGATCGTAAGTAAAGTACGGCCTCTGGCATTTTACAACGATTATCTGCATCACGGATACTATCCGTTTTTCCTTGAGAAACAAAATTATTTTGAGAAACTGATAAAGACCGTCAACTTCATTCTGGAGATAGATATCAGTTACCTTCAACAGGTTGAACTGAAATATTTACCGAAACTTAGAAAGCTGCTTTACCTTGTGGCAAAATCGGCTCCGTTCCAGCCCAACATAAGCAAGCTGAGCAATGAAGTGGAAACATCAAGGGCAACCGTGATGAATTATCTGAATTACCTGAAGCAGGCTCAGCTTATCAGTTTGTTATTCGAGAGAGAAGACAGCCAGTCAAAAAAACCGGCATATATCTACATGCAGAATCCTAATCTGGTTTTTTCTGTTTACAAAGGGGAAACCGATCAGGCATTGTTGAATAAGACATTTTTTTACAACCAGGTTTCATACAACAACACGGTAAACTTTTGCAAGGAAGGTGACTTCCTTGTCAACAACGAACAGGTCTTTCATATAGACAGTTTACCTACCAAACATATTAAAAAAGACCATTTTATTGTTAAAAACATGATAGAGGTTGGTATGGAAAATGAAATACCGTTATGGTTGTTTGGATTCCTGCATTAATTTCAGGAAATGTATTTGAGATAGTTAATTGATTATTGTAACTTTAAGACCCTTTTGGGGATATCAAAAATAAATAAATATTAAATACACTAATTTTTATAGAAATGACAAAAGAAAAGAAGTTTATCACCTGTGATGGTAACCATGCCGCTGCACACATCGCCTACATGTTTAGCGAGGTGGCCGCTATTTATCCCATCACCCCTTCCTCAAACATGGCAGAAAACGTCGATGAGTGGGCTGCCGCAGGAAGAAAGAATATCTTTGGCGAAACCGTCAAAGTAGAGGAGATGCAGTCGGAAGCCGGTGCTGCCGGTGCTGTTCACGGTTCACTTCAGGCCGGAGCGCTGACATCTACTTTTACTGCTTCTCAGGGATTGTTACTTATGATCCCTAACATGTACAAGATCGCCGGAGAGCTTCTTCCGGGAGTATTCCACGTAAGTGCACGTAGTATCGCTGCTCAGGCATTATCAATATTTGGCGACCATAGTGACGTAATGGCAACACGTCAGACCGGTTTTGCAATGCTTGCCACAGGAAGTATCCAAGAAGTCATGGACCTTGCCGGAGTTGCTCACCTTACTGCTATCAAGACACGCATTCCTTTCCTTCACTTCTTCGATGGTTTCCGTACTTCGCACGAGATACAGAAAGTTGAACTGATGGAGCAGGAAGACCTTGAGAAACTTCTCGATTATGAAGCCCTTCAGCGTTTCAGGGACAACGCACTAAATCCTGAGCATCCTGTAACAAGAGGTACTGCCCAAAACCCGGATATCTACTTCCAGACCCGTGAGGCACAGAACAAATTCTACACCAACATTCCTGATGTTGTTGCTGAATACATGGATGAGATCAGCAAGATAACAGGCCGTAAGTATCGTCCTTTCGATTACTACGGAGCTGAAGATGCCGAGCACGTTGTTATTGCCATGGGTTCTGTAACAGAAACTCTTAAAGAGACTGTTGACTACCTGACAGCCAAAGGTGAGAAAGTTGGATTGATCGCAGTACATCTGTATCGTCCTTTCTCTGCTAAATATTTCATGGAGGCACTTCCAAAAACTACCAAGCGTATCGCTGTTCTTGACCGCACAAAAGAGCCGGGATCTAATGGTGAACCACTTTACCTGGATATACGTGATATTTTCTATGAGCAAGAAAACGCTCCTATCGTTGTTGGCGGACGCTATGGCCTTTCATCTAAAGACACCACTCCTGCACAGATGATTGCTGTGTTCGAAAACCTTAAGATGAACGAGCCTAAGAACAACTTCACTGTTGGTATCGTTGACGATGTAACTTTCACTTCACTTCCATTGTTGCCTGAGATTAGTCTTGCTCCCAAGGGAACCTTCGAAGGTAAATTCTATGGTCTTGGATCTGACGGTACTGTAGGTGCCAACAAAAACTCAATTAAGATTATAGGTGACAACACCAACAAGTACGCTCAGGCATACTTCGCTTATGACTCCAAGAAGTCGGGCGGTATCACTATCTCTCACCTTCGTTTTGGAGATCAGCCTATACGTTCACCTTACCTGGTCAACACTCCTGACTTTGTTGCATGTCACGTACCTGCTTACCTTGAAAAGTATGATATGCTAAAAGGGTTGAAAAAGGAAGGTACTTTCCTGTTGAACTCTATATGGGATGTTGAAGATACCAAGAAGCATCTTCCGAACAAGTTCAAGAAGTACATGGCCGAGAACGACATTAAGTTCTACATCATAAACGCAACAAAGATCGCTGAAGAGATAGGTCTTGGTAACCGCACCAACACTATCATGCAGTCTGCATTTTTCAAGATCTCTGAGGTAATACCTTACGACGAGGCCGTTGATCACATGAAGAAAGCCATCGTGAAATCATTCAGCCGTAAAGGTGAGGATATCGTTAACATGAACTTCAAAGCTGTTGAGCTTGGCGGTGATGTTACTGAGATAGAAGTTCCTAAAGAGTGGGCTAATCTTGGTGAGGACGAACAAAAAAACAAAAAGCAGGTTCCGGATTTCATCAAAAATATTGTTGAGCCGATTAATGACCTTGAGGGAGATTCACTCCCAGTAAGTGCATTCAACGGTTACGAAGACGGCACATTCCCTGCCGGAACAGCTGCCTACGAGAAACGTGGTATCGCAGTTACTGTTCCAGAATGGCAGGTTGACAACTGTATCCAATGTAACCAGTGTGCCTATGTTTGTCCTCACGCTGCTATTCGTCCGTTCCTGCTTGACGAGGAAGAGATGGCAAATGCTCCTGAGGGAACAGAAGCCAAGAAGGCACAAGGCAAGAACTTTGGTGGCCTTAAGTTCCGCATCCAGGTTAGCGTACTTGACTGTACCGGTTGTGGTAACTGTGCTGATGTTTGTCCATCTAAGGAGAAATCACTCATCATGAAGCCGCTTGAAACCCAGATGGAAGAAGTTGAGCGTTGGGACTACATGGTTGAGAAAGTATCCATTAAAGATAACATCACACCCAAGACTCTTAACGTTAAAGCCTCTCAGTTCGCACAGCCACTGTTTGAGTTCTCCGGAGCTTGTGCCGGTTGTGGTGAGACACCTTACATCAAGCTTATCACTCAGTTGTTCGGTGACAGGATGATGATAGCCAACGCTACTGGTTGTTCTTCAATCTACGGTGGTTCTGCTCCATCTACTCCTTACTGTACTAACAGCGAGAACAAAGGTCCTGCATGGGCTAACTCACTGTTCGAGGACAACGCTGAATACGGACTTGGTATGGCAACTGCTGTTAAAAAACTTCGTGAGCGTATCGCACGCTTCATGCAAGAGTCACTTAACGAGGTAGCACCTGCCACAAAAGAGGCATTCGAAGCATGGCTTGAGACAAAAGAAGACGGAGAGAAATCTCCTGCAGCTTCCAAGGCAGTTCTTAAAGCCCTTGAAACAGAAACACACAGTATTGCTCAAG
>JALVJU010000402.1 GCA_027034005.1 Marinilabiliaceae bacterium | reverse complement strand
TTTGAAAATGTTGAATACACTGAAAAAGTATTTGAAGAGGGAAGGAGCATCCTTGTGGCATTGGGGCATTATGGAAACTGGGAGTGGATAGGTGCCGGGAATTATGTGATGAAACATCTCGGGGGTGCGATCTACAAGCCTCTTAAAAGTAAAATCTTTGATAGATACATGTACACTCTAAGGACTAATACGTTAGGTGTTGTATTTCCCATGAAAACAGTTTTCAGGGATTTGTTAAAACTTAGACAGGAAGGTACGAAATATGCTATTGGAGTAATTGCCGACCAAACGCCAAACAGAAGACAGATACAGCATTATTGTTGTTTCCTGAACCAAAAAACTCCTGTTCACATGGGGCTGGAGAAAATGGCTGTTAAGTTGAACGATGTTGTGGTTTACTCAAGGATGGAGAAAGTAAAAAGGGGATATTATAAAATAACATTTATTCCGCTTTTTGAAAAACCAAAGGAGACGAAGGAGTTCGAGATAACCGATACAGCAATGAAATATCTCGAGGAGGATATCAGGCGTAACCCTGAACTATGGTTGTGGTCACATCGCAGGTGGAAGCATGTTGATGCTTCGGAAAGGGTATGTAAATCAACTGAAGAACTGAATTAATATGAGCAGGGCTAAAGTAGCTGTTGTTATCCTGAACTGGAACGGCCTGGAGTTGTTAAAGACTTACCTGCCTTCTGTTGTGTCCAATTCACAGAGTGAAGGAGTTGAGGTATATGTTGCCGATAATGCATCGGAGGATGGAAGTGTAGATTTCGTGAGGGAAAATTTTCCCACGGTGAGACTTGTCCTGCTGGATAGGAATTATGGTTTTGCAGGGGGGTACAACAGGGCACTTAAGCAGATCGATGCAGAGTATTTCCTTTTGTTGAATTCAGATGTTGAGCCGGGAAAAGAGTGGTTGTCTCCTTTGATAGAGATGATGGAATCTGCCCCCAATGTTGCAGCGTGTGCTCCAAAAATAAAAAGTTACAAAGAGCCGGAGTTGTTCGAATATGCCGGAGCAGCCGGAGGATTTATCGATAAATACGGGTTCCCGTTTTGCCGTGGCCGGTTGTTCGATGTGCTGGAAAAAGATGAAGGTCAGTACGATGAGCCAATTCCCGTATTCTGGGGCAGTGGGGCGGCATTGATGATACGTTCGGAAATTTATCTTGGTTCCGGCGGACTGGATGAGGATTTCTTCGCTCACATGGAGGAGATTGACCTTTGCTGGCGGATAAAGAACAGAGGTTATGAGATCATGAGCGTTCCTCAAAGCGAAGTGTTTCATCTTGGGGGAGGAACACTTCATCAGCAAAATTCACATAAGACATATCTCAATTTCAGGAATAACCTGTTCATGCTTGTGAAGAACCTGCCGAAAAAGCGGTTTGTAAGAAGAATACTTTTCAGAATGGTGCTTGACGGTGTTGCCGGACTGCATTTTCTCCTTAAAGGTGAGTTTGGCTTTTTCAAGGCTGTTTTAAGGGCACACTGCTCCTTTTACAAGGGTTTGGGTAAAATGAAAAGAAAAAGAAAAGAACTTCTGCCTGCTGTGAAAGAAGACCGGCATAAAGTGATTTTTAACGGCAGCCTTGTGTGGCATTTCTTCTTTAAAAAGCAGAGGACTTACAGGGAGTTGAAGTGATAGTGTGTAAAGCGAGGTTATCGCTCATCGCGACGCCCTCGCCGGTGTAACTTAATCTTGCGGACGGAGGCCGCAGGTTAATCTCCAATTATCAATTCTTCAATCTCTTTTTTTAATACAGGAAGATGATTTGTTTTAATTGCCCATACAATACTGTCATCAATGCTGTCGTACGCATGAATGATCCTGTTCCTAAAATTGATTATCTCCCTTGAGTGGGAAAGATTTAATTCGGGTTCTGTTTTTGATAACTTGTTTACAGCTTCCCCTATAATGCCTAACTGACGTTCAACCGCACTTTTAGTTTTCAGGTCTTTCTGATATTCTTCAAAGTTTATACCTCGAAGAAATTCCTCAATTGCTTCAATAGACAACAAGATATCAAAAAGGTATTTTTTAGCCTGCTCTGTCATAAATCAGGAACTTTGAATTTTCAATCTCTCTTCTCAAAAATGGATTTTTAACATTTGCTGTCGTTAGCATGTCGATCTTTCTTGAGAAAAGATTTTCCAGATCGCTCCATAAGCGCATCAGTAATTCTCCTTTTTCCGCGGGAGGCATATCTTCAACTTCTACTATTAGATCAATGTCGCTTGATGCGGAATTAAAGTTTCCCTTGACTGCAGAGCCGAAAATAAACATTCTGTTCACTTTATATTTACTGCAAAGTGAGATGAGTTTTGTTTTGTTTTTTTCTATTTCCAGGGGAAGTTTCATACTCCAAAGATACAATTTAAATGAAAAGTTTTCAAATGATTACATTAAAAGCAGTATCTAGGGTATCACTAAATAGCGATGCCCTCGCGGTAAACTCTACAGCCAGAAACTATATGTCAGTTTTGCTATCAGTTGGTTCGACATGAAGTTGAAATCCCGGCTTTCGATGTCCCGTGTCATGTTGTGATTGTACACAATGAAAATATCGCCCCGGGGAGTAAATGTCCAGCGGAAGCGTGTGTTTGTACCTACATCGCGGCTCATGTTGTCGTACTGGATGAATGATGTCAGCTGCATGTCGGAAGTGAAGTTAAGAGATAGCCGCACCCCCATCAGGTCCTGATTGAAATCACCCCAGGGAAGTCGTCCGATATTCTTTTCATAGCTGAGGTCGATGATCGCCCATTGGGCAGGGCGGATCGACATTTGAAGCTCTATCTGGTCCAGCTTGCCGTTGTAGAAGCCTCCATACCACCATGTTGCCTGTCCGTTGATGCGCCGCTTGCTGGCTGTTTCCACTTCTATCCTTGAGCGTACCCAGTTGTAGCCCCCGGCCGGAATGATAACCCCCGGTGAAATCTCGAACGGCTCTGTAAGGTATTCGCCGGCAGGTTTTATGTTGAACTCAAAGCGGTCGCCGCTCTCCATTTTGAAATGAATAGGTGCTGTGAAAACCACATAGCTCTCCCAGTGATTGGCAAGGTTGGTTGTAAGAGAGTAGTATGATTCAAAGAAAAACTGCCGGATGAATTTTATCTTCTCGGGACGTGGCATGTAATCGATCGACAGGGAGTATGATTTTATACCGCGACGTGGTACAAACCCCAGCGAAGGATCAAATTCATCACCTATATTTTTGTACGAAGCAAAGATATCCCACAGGTCGTTAGGATAGTCAAAAGAGACTCCGAAGGCGGCACGGTTTCCGCTAAGATCTTCTCTGTTGTTGTACATTCCCCAGCCGCCAATCAGCATATTTTTGTTGCCATGAAAGGTTGAAGTGCGGTAGGTAAAGTCTAAGCCGGTCGTGAAACTATTGTTACGGTTGCCCGGGTCTCCGAAAGTACTGATAAGTCCTACGGTAGATTCCTTAAAGATATTCTGTTTTATCCTGACTACGCCCATGTTCGAAGGGGTCAGGGTTGAATCCAGCTTGCCGGTCCGGGTGAACAGTGCCCCGAAATTGGTCTTGTTTACTTTCCCGTTTACTTTGCCCCCAACTATCAGGGGCACTTTGTCTCCGCTGTAGAGGCCGATCCTTCGACTGTAAAAAGGTATAATACTCCGGGACAGGCCCAGACCAAACGAGTAGATGTCTGCTCCTTCCTGAAAGAACTGCCTTTTTTCCGGGAAAAGCAGCGGGAACCGG